>JAYTNF010000053.1:0-5061 GCA_043748455.1 Cytophagales bacterium | reverse complement strand
GCTTTTCGCACCTTGACAATCGTATTGCAAACCACTTTTATACGATTGTCAAGGTGCGAAAAGCACCATTGCCAACGTATAAAAGTTAGTACCTAAATAATAACCAAATTACAAAATAATCCTCATATATCAACTATAAGGAAAATTATTTTTCTTATATTTGCAACTTAAACAGTGTTCGACTTTAATGTAGTGTGGACTTCAGTCCACACACCTACGCAATGTGTGGACTGAAGTCCACACTACAAAAATTGAAAACTTATAACTATTTATATTGTGGGCAACGAAAAATTACCAAAAAGAAGCGAAGATTATTCAGCGTGGTATAACGAATTAGTAAAACGTGCAGATTTAGCCGAAAATTCTGCGGTTAGAGGTTGTATGGTTATTAAGCCTTATGGCTATGCAATTTGGGAGAAAATGCAACAAACTTTGGACAAAATGTTCAAAGATACAGGTCATGTGAATGCGTATTTTCCGCTTTTTGTGCCTAAAAGTTTTCTCGAACAAGAGGAAGGACATGCCGAAGGTTTTGCAAAAGAATGTGCAGTGGTTACGCATTATCGTTTAATGGCAAATCCAAATAAAAAAGGAACTTTAATGGTTGACCCAAATGCAAAATTGGAGGAAGAATTGATTATTCGACCAACTTCTGAAACTGTAATTTGGAATACTTATAAAGGTTGGGTGCAATCTTACAGAGATTTACCAATTTTGATTAATCAGTGGGCGAATGTGGTTCGTTGGGAAATGCGGACAAGATTATTTTTGAGAACTGCCGAATTTTTGTGGCAAGAAGGGCATACTGCACACGCAACACAAGAGGAAGCTATTGCAGAAACTAAGCAAATGCTGGAAGTTTATGCAGATTTTGCCGAAAATCACATGGCTGTACCTGTCGTGAAAGGTGTAAAACCTGAACATGAAAGGTTTGCAGGTGCTATTGATACCTATTGTATTGAGGCAATGATGCAAGACGGAAAAGCATTGCAGGCAGGAACTTCGCACTTTTTGGGGCAAAATTTTGCTAAGGCTTTTGATGTGAAATTTGTCAATCGCAATAACCAACAAGAATATGCTTGGGCAACTTCTTGGGGTGTGAGTACAAGATTAATTGGTGCGTTGATTATGGCACATTCTGATGATGAAGGTTTGGTTTTGCCACCAAATTTAGCACCGTTTCACGTGGTAATTGTTCCAATTCCGAAGGGAAATGACAAAATTATGTTTGAAAAAGCAGCAGAATTACAAAAAACATTGAAAAAAGCAGGCATTTCTGTAAAATTAGACGACAGAGATACACAAAAACCAGGGTTTAAGTTTGCAGAATGGGAATTAAAAGGTGTTCCTATTCGTTTGGCTATTGGTGCAAGAGATGTAGAAAACAATACAATTGAGGTTGCACGCAGAGATACCAAAGAAAAAACAACGGTTTCACAAGACAATTTAGCTGATTATTTGAATAATTTATTGGTGGAAATTCAGCAAAATATTTATAACAAAGCCTTAGCTTTTAGAGATTCTCAAATCACAAAAGCAAATTCTTACGAAGCATTTAAGCAAATTTTAGATACAAAAGGTGGTTTTGTGGCTGCACATTGGGACGGAACAACAGAAACTGCCGATAAAATTAAAGACGAAACAAAAGCTACAATTCGCTGTATTCCTTTGGATAACGAACAAGAAAATGGCACTTGCATTTTTACAGGAAAACCTTCAAAAGAAAGAGTTTTATTTGCAAGAGCTTATTAATTAATTGTAAGTTCTAAGTTTAGGATTTGTCATTCTGAGCAAAGCGAAGAATCTGGCATATTATATCAGATTCTTTGCTTTGCTCAGAATGACAAAACAAATTTTAAAACATATTACTCACATTGTAACTATTTGATAATCAATAAGTTAATTTCATATTTCATAAATTATATCTCATATCTATCACTTCTCATGTACGTAGCACCAAAAAAGCATTTAGGACAACATTTTTTAAAAGATAAAAGTATAGCTGCACAAATTACAGATTGTGTAAGCCAACACAAAGGTTACACAAAACTGCTTGAAATTGGTGCAGGAACAGGAGTTTTAACAGAGTTGTTGGTGCTAAAAAAAGATATTGATTTGAGTTTGATAGAAATTGATAACGAGTCTGTAAAATATTTGAAAACGGTGCTAAAATTTCCTGCCGACAAAATTATAGAAGGAGATATTTTGAAAATGAATTTAGCACAACTCTATGATAATCAACTTATTGGAATTATTGGAAACCTGCCATATAATATTTCATCGCAAATATTTTTTAAGGTTTTGGAACATAAAAATCAAGTTATGGAATTGGTTTGTATGATTCAAAAAGAAGTTGCAGAACGAATAGCAGCCAAACATGGCAACAAAACTTATGGAATTTTAAGTGTTTTATTGCAGGCTTATTACAACATTGAATACCATTTTACCGTACATGAACATGTGTTTAATCCACCACCAAAAGTAAAATCGGCGGTAATTACCTTACGTAGAAATGACGTTGAAAAGTTGCCTTGTAATGAAAAAATGTTTTTTAATATCGTAAAAATGGGTTTTAATCAACGCCGCAAAACATTGAGAAATGCGTTAAAAGGTATTGGAATTGCAACTGAAATTATAGAAGATAAAATTTTTGACAAAAGAGCAGAACAATTATCAGTGCAAGATTTTATCAGTCTTACACAAATGATGGAAAAACATAAAATTAAAATACATTTGCCTTTACAATAGATATGAAATATTATGTATGAAATATGAAATTAATTTATTGATTATCAAATAGTTACAACATAATAAATATTTTTTGTCATTCTGAGCTTGCGAAGAATCTGACGCTATTGTGTCAAAAAAAAAACAGATTCTTCGCAAGCTCAGAATGACAAAAAACAAAAACAAATTGAAAATCACAAAACTATGAAAAGTATCACCATAGCCTTTATAGGTTTAATTTCTTTAATTTATTTAGCCAATCCCACTGCTGGTGTTATAGAGCTAATTCCTGATGTTATACCTTATATTGGTAATCTTGATGAGGCAAGTGCAACAGCTTTGTTCTTGGCTTCGTTGCGTTATTTTGGGCTTGATTTGGCTAATATTTTCAAAAAAGAGGAGCAAAAACCTACTTTAAAACCATAAAAAATAAAGATGACATCTTTTAAAAGATGTCATCTTTATTTTTTATGCCTGAAAAAAATCTTTCATTTTATCAAAAAAACCTTTTTCATTTTTGTCAGGATTTGGGCTAAAATTTGGAGAAGTACGCAACTTTTCTAAAATGGTTTTTTCATCTTTTGTCAAAACCTTTGGAGTCCAAATATTAATATGTATGAGTTGGTCGCCAAGAGCATAACCATTCAAATCTCTTAAACCTTTGCCTTTCAACCGCAATATTTTACCACCTTGGGTGCCAGCTTCAATAACAACTTTCACTTTTCCACCCACACAAGGCACTTCAACCGTGGTTCCTAATGCTGCATCAGCAAAACTAATGAATAATTCATAATGCAGATTGCTACCATCACGTTTCAGATTTGCATCTTCTTGTTCTTCTATTGCAATTAACAAATCACCAGCCATACCATCACGACTTGGACGTTGTGGCATATTTCCTTTGCCTTGCATAGATAATTGCATACCTTCTGCAACACCTGCGGGTATTTTTACAGGAATTACTTCTTCATCCAAAATGATACCTTCACCACTACAACTCCCACAACGGTCAGTAATTGTTTTGCCTTCGCCATTACAAGTTGGACAAGCTGCTGCCGAAACCATTTGCCCGAGCATCGTATTCATCACTTTTCGTACTTGACCCGTTCCATTACAAGTTCCACAGGCTCTAATAGCACCAACACTTTTTGCACCTGTGCCATCACAAGTTGTGCAGACAATATGGCGTTTTACTTTTATTTTTTTATCTACACCATTTGCTATTTCTTCCAAATTGAGTTTCAATTTGATACGTAAATTTGTGCCTTTTCTTACTCGTTGCCCACCTCGACTTTTGCCGAAAAAATCCCCAAAAGGACTATCTCCACCAAAAATATCTCCAAATGCTGAAAAAATATCTTCGACATTTCCAAAACCAGCACCGCCTCCGCCATTTCCTGCCAAACCTTGATGTCCATAACGGTCATATCTTGCCTTTTTGTCAGCATTTCCCAAAACATCATAAGCCTCAGCAGCTTCTTTAAATGATTCTTCTGCTTCTTTATCACCGTTATTTTTGTCAGGGTGATATTTAATTGCTAATTTACGATAGGCTTTTTTGATTTCGTCTTCACCGCTACTTTTTTCAACGCCTAATATTTCGTAATAATCTTTTTTTGCCATAATAATATTTATTTTTGTAATTTATTGTCATTTATTAGTACATTATCAAAATTTTATGCACCAATAACAACTTTCGCAAAACGTATCACTTTTTCGCCCAAATAATAGCCTTTTTCAACTTCATCAACCACTTTTCCTTTCATATCGTCTGATGTAGGAATTTGCGTAATTCCCTCGTGTAATTCGCTATTAAATGCTTCTCCTATTGAAGTTATTGCTACTAATCCTTTGTTTTCCAAAGTTTTAAGCATTTTGTTGTGAATTAAATCAAAACCCAATTTAGCAGCTTCGAGTTCTGGTATATCAGATTTAAGAGTTTTTGCAGCTCTTTCAAAATCATCTAAAACAGGTAACATGGCAAGCATTAATGACTCATTGGCAGTTTTTTGAAGTTCTAACTTCTCTTTTGCAGTGCGTCTTCTAAGGTTTTCCATATCAGCATATAACCGCATATACTTGTCCTTTAACTCTACATTTTCTTGTTTGAGTTTATCAATTTCATCACTTTGCAAATTAGTAGCCTCGTTTATGGGCTCTTGCTGTGTTGTTTGCTCGTCTGGGGTGTTATTAATATCTTTGTCTTCCATAAAAAGTAGTAACTCACGTAGGAATTGTAAAATTTTTTTGAGTATCACTATTGTGATGTAAATAATTAACTAATGGTTTCAATTTATTTGCCAAACTTAAAATAATGACATTTTGACAGATTTT
>JAYTNF010000052.1:0-6861 GCA_043748455.1 Cytophagales bacterium | reverse complement strand
CATTTTTAGTCAAACGGTTATAAAGTTTTTCGGTAGCTTGCATAGTTTCTGTTGTCAAAGAAATGCGAGGGTCTAAAGTAACTTTTACCATTGTCGAATCCACAAAACCTTTGTAAGTTAAACGAATTTTGTAGCTATTTGGCAATACATACATACCCGTAGGCTCGGCTGCATCAGGTTTTGGTTTTTTCGCATCAGGATAACGTACTCCTTTTTGTGCCAAATCCCAAACAATTCTATTCACTCCCGAATCTGGTTCTTGATACATTGTTCTCAATAATTTTCCCTCCAAATTCAAAATTTCTACTTTCACACTGTCCGAAAAAACAGGTTTTTTAGGCTCAACTTTTGCCTCTGTTTTAACATCACTTTTAGCTTCCGTTTTAGTTGCTTCCGTTCCTTCTTCTGGTTTTTTGTCTTGCGATTTATCACGTTTGCCTGCTTTTACCGAATAGCTAATTCTTGCCCCAAAAGGTCTGTTATCACCTTGAAACATCTCTTTACCTGGGAACATATTGCCCGTAACCATTCCACGATTAACTAAAATTGCATCAGGAACTTCAAAAGCAACTAAATCTTTATTGATAACCGTATTTTGTTGTGCCATTTTTCGCAAGGGACGAATATCGTCAAGTATATAAATTGCACGTCCAAAAGTTCCAATAATCAAATCGTGTTCTTTTGGGTGAATTCTCAAATCCATTGTCGAAACTGTTGGATAACCACTTTTCCATTTGCCCCAATTTTCGCCACCGTCAATACTTACATACAAACCAAATTCTGTACCTGCAAATAGCAATTTTGGCTCTACAATATCTTGCACAAAACTCAAAGCATAACCCCAAACTTTATTTTCATCAACCAATCTTTTCCAAGTCAAGCCAAAATCTTTTGTTTGGAAAATATATGGACTCCAATTTCCTCGCCTGTAATCATTCAAAACCACAAAAGCCTCGCCTTCATTAAAAGTAGAAGTCGTTATTTGCGGTATCCAACAACCATCAGGAATATTTTTAAGGTTTTTGGTAACATTTGACCAATTTTTACCACCATCTTTTGTAACCTGAATATTGCCATCATCAGTTCCTACCCACAAAATTCCTTCTTTTAACGGACTTGGTGCAATCGTCAAAATTGTTGTGTGATTTTCGGCAAAAGTAACGTCATAAGTCAAACCGCCACTTTCGTGTGATTTTTGTTTATCGGGATTATTGGTTGTTAAATCTGGTGAAATAATTTCCCAAGTGTCGCCTTTGTCATTGCTTTTGTGTAGATATTGACTTCCATAATAAATCGTAGTTTTGCTAAAAGGGTCTTGTGCAATGGCTGCATTCCAATTAAAACGCAACTTTTTGCCTTCTGGGTGAACAGGCATAATCAATTTTGCATCTCCCGTATTTTGATTATAACGTGCCACATTTCCACCTTGGGACATTGCATAACCAAATTTCGAATCCACAGGGTCAGGTATCATATCAAAACCATCACCAAACAATACAACTTGCGAATGTTGGTTTCTAATGCCACCTTCTTGCCAAATATAAGCAGGAGTTTTCCAAGAACCATTATCTTGCAAACCACCATACACATTATAAGGTGTGTCGTTATCGTGATTAATGTGATAATATTGTCCTAATGGTAAATTTTCAATGAATTGCCAAGATTTTCCGCCATCTCTTGTGATATTTAAACCGCCATCATTGCCATCTATCATAAAATTTGGGTCTTCGGAACTTATCCACCAAGCGTGGTGGTCAGGGTGTACAGTGCTATAATTAATCAACATTTTGAAAGATTTACCGCCATCTTCACTCATTCCTACACGAGAATATAGCGTATAAAGACGATTTTCGTTCTTCGTATCAACGTGAATTTCAGCATAATAAAAAGGTCTGTCTCCGATGTCTTCCTTGTCATTTATCATTTTCCATTTTTCGCCTCCATCATCAGAACGGTAAAGGGCATTTTTCTTCGACTCTATCCAAGCATAAACTACATTTGGTTTACTTTTGGCAATAGCCAAGCCAATTCTGCCTAAATTTCCTTCGGGCAAACCATCTTTTGAGCTTTTTTTCTGCCAAGTTTTGCCACCGTCCATAGTGATATGCAAACCTGAACCATCGCCACCCGATTTAAAAACCCAAGGCTGACGGCGATATTCCCACATAGAAACAATTAATTTATTTGGATTTTCGGGGTCAATTACCAAATCTGCTGCACCTGTTTTTTCGTTTACATACAAGATTTTTTCCCAACTTTGCCCACCATTTGTCGTTTTAAAAACACCTCTATCTGTGTGATTGTGCCAAGCCGAGCCAATGGCAGCCACATAAATAATATCGGGATTTTTTGGGTGAATAATCACACGATGAATTTGAAAAGTTTTTTCCAAACCCATTAATTTCCACGTTTTACCTGCATCAATACTTTTGTAAATTCCATAACCAACTGTTTGGCTATTTCGTGGATTTCCTTCGCCTGTTCCTGCCCAAATTACATCAGGATTGTCTTGTTGAATAGCTAAACTGCCAATTCCCGCCACTTTTTGGTCATCAAAAATTGGTTTCCAAGCTGTACCTCCGCTTTCTGTTTTCCAAATGCCACCCGAAGCTGTGCCGACATAAATAATTTGCGGATTTTTGTCGACCACCGCAATAGATGTAACTCTGCCACTCATGGCTGCGGGTCCAATACTGCGGGCTTTCATTCCTCTAAATTTGTCCATATCTAATTTTTGGGCAAATAAGGAACTTGTAGCTGATAAGATTACTACAATTATTAAAAATGAGAGAAAAGAAACTGTTTTTTGCATAAATTGAGTAGGTTATAAATTTTTACTAAGTTGCAAAAAGCTATAAATAAATTGTTTTTTTTAGGAAAATTTAACATTATTATCAATGTATTATGTAAAAATTGGTAATCTTGTAACACTATTGCAATAACAACTACACAACTTATTTTAAATTTTATGAAAAAAAGGAATATGTTTATTATAGTCATGCTTTTCTTGGTTGCTACTTTGGCAATAATTTACATTTGTAATAATATGATTATTAACGGTGCCAAAGGAAAACTTTTTTCTGATACAAATGCTATTCCGTTTAATAAGGTTGGAATGTTGTTGGGGACTGCAAAATATTTAGGTAGTGGAATTGCTAATCCATATTATACTTACCGTATTGAGGCAACTATTAAAATTATTAGAGATTCCAAAATTAAATATGTAATTATTAGTGGAGATAATGGTCATAAAGAGTATAATGAACCTGAAATGATGCGAACAGATTTAATGGAAGCAGGAATTGATTCCTCAAATATCTTCTTAGATTATGCTGGTTTCAGAACTTTTGATTCTATGGTAAGATTAAAAGAAATTTTCGGACAAGAATCAGTAACAGTTATATCGCAGCAATTTCATAACGAAAGAGCAATTTATACTGCCTCAAAACTTGGAATTAGAGCTATTGCTTTTAATGCAAAAGATGTTTCTACAACCAAAGGGCTAAAAACTCAAATAAGAGAAAAGTTTGCAAGAGTTAAAGTATTTATTGACTTCTTAATTGGCACAAAACCAAAGTTTTTAGGTGAAAAAATTATCATTCCAGCATAATTGCTGTCAATGATTTTAATAATATTTATGTCAAAATGACACTAAATAATTAATTATTGTCTATAAAAACGACAAAATGTCATTAAATAGTAATTTTTCAGCTTTGGTATAAGACTTGTTAGTTGGTTAAGTGTAAAAGTAAAACAAAAACGTAACTAACTACTTTAAAATTATGAAAAATCAAGGTTGTTATAATAACGCCAATTGGCAACAAATTTGGGCAAATGCTCGAGTTGTACGCACAGTTACAAGACCAAGTGCAAATATTTTTGAAACAGAAACTGCCTATTCTATTGAATTAGCAGCACCAAGTTTTTCAAAAGAATTATTTAAAATAGCTATTGACAGCAAAAGAAATTTGAATATTTCAGCAGAAAAAGCAAGTAATGAAGAAACAGAACAAAAACAAAAATTTAATCATCTTGAGTTTAGGTATGGTGCTTTTAAACGTAGCTTTATTTTGCCCGACAATGCAGACGAAAAACAAGTGTCTGCAAAATATGAAAATGGCATTTTAACAGTAACCATTCCTAAAACAACGCAGCCAAAATCTACGTTTGAAATAGTGGTGGCATAATACATAAATGGCATTTTTAATTTGTCATTCTGAGCTTACGAAGAATCTGAATTATTGTTTTTTGAACTAACAACGCCAGATTTTTCGCAAGCTCAGAATAACAAAACAATTTGATGCAAAAAACCTAATAGATAATATTCTTCCTATAAAACAATAACTATTCTATTCTTAGACAGTAAGCAAAATAGCATATTTATGTACTTTTAAAGCCTAACTTTTAGCATCTCAGACTGGATAATCTACATTTTTTGCTTTGCATTGAACCTTGAAACCACACATATTTATCAAATTTCTTAAGGATATTCGGACTATCATAATTTATGTAATGATAAAAGTTCGTTATCATAATTGCCTTTTTTCCAAAAATCAACAATATTATCAACAAATCTTTAACATTATCCACAAAGTCATGTAAGATTTTATGATAAGAATAACAAAATTTACAATAACGGTACAGTTTTTATACTTTAAAATGTTATATTTGCAGAAATTTGCATATTGTTGTAATTTAAACTTTGGTCTATGGCATATCACAGATTAAAATCTATATTACAACATATATAAGACATACAAGCATAGATAAGTATATATGATGAAGCAGTTTTTCGGTACTCTCAAAGTTTGGAACTTTGGTGTAGCCATTTTGATAATATTTGCCCTATTTCATGGCAAAACAGCTGTGGCACAACAAACCCCACTTTTTAGTCAATACTTCAATAATCCGTTTATTTATAACCCTGCTTGGGCAGGTTTAGATAAATTTGGGTCTGCCAATTTTTCGTACCGTAACCAATGGGACGGAATTCCATCTGCACCTGTAACAAATCAGTTTACTCTTGATTTGCCATTTTACCAATACAAGGCTGGTGCAGGAATTAATGCCTATTACGAAAAAATTGGTTTATTTACGACTACAAAAGTTCAAGCAAGTTTTGCTTACCATTTGTTTCCCTTATATGAAAATTCGTCTGCTTTTTCTTTTGGCTTGACTGCGGGCTATGTAGGCTCACAGATGGACTTGACAAATGTCTATGTTTTTAACCCTGGTGACCCACGAATTGTCAATAATACAGGTGATTATCAAGGAGTTGAGTTTTCATTTGGGGTAAATTACCGTTATAAAGATAAATTTCAAATAGGTCTAGTAGTTCCGCAATTTGTTAGTGCAGGTATGCGACCTGTGGACGGGGCAGAAAATAACTTAAATTTGGTAAGTCATTATTTGTTGACCGCAAAATGTACCTTGAAAAGTTTTGACGAAATGCACCGCATAGAACCGATGATAATGTTGAGAAAAGCACCTCGTTCTCCTTTGCAATTTGACATCGGGGCACAATATACTTATAACAATACTTTGTGGGGAAGTGTTGCTTATCGTGCAGATTATACGGTTACGGTGGCAGCAGGAATTAATGTAAAACGGTTTAGAGTAGGTTATGCACGAGATTTCTCGACAGGAGCATTGGCAGGAGTTGCAGGCGCATCTAATGAAATTATGTTAGGTTATAAGTTTAACTTTTTGCCAACATACGATTATGATGGCAAAAAAGGCAAATCTAATACCAAAATTAAACGCAAAATTATGCACCCTTCAAAACCAGGTCCATTACCAAAAGATGTGTATAAAAAGAATAACTCTAAAAAAGCACCAAAAGGATATAGGAAAAATTAGTGGTGAAAAAAGTAACTATTTAGGTACGTTGGCAATGGTGCTTTTGCACCTTGACAATCGTATAAGAACTAATACCTAAATAGTTACAAAAAATTATAAGTCTAATGTAATTATTTTATATAAACAATGCTTGGACACTTAAAAACTTCGCCTTGTGAATTATCTACACAAGCCAACAAAAATTATTGGTTATCTTATTGTTCCTTATGTGATTCGTTACGAAGTCATAATAAATTGCCGTATTCGTTGTTGCTTAGTAATGAAATGACCTTGTTATTAATGGCTTTCGAATTTTATAGTATAGATATTGCAACAACTACTACACGTTGTCCTGCAAAATTATTTTTACAAACTAAACCTATACATACGCATGAGGTTACAAAATTAGCTGGCGAATTGTCTATTGTATTGGCTTGGATAAAAATTATTGACAGCACAACAGACAAACCAAGTTTATTTAAAAAAGCTGTTTTGAGAATATTAACTAAAAAAGTTAGAAAAATAACCTCATTATCAACGAGATTGCAAGAGGAACTTCAAACCTACATTGCATTAGTAAAGAAAAATGAATCTAATTTTGACACCATGCAACACCATTCTGGCATGTTGGCACACCATATAGCTTTGGAAATAGGTCATAAAACAAATGCACCATTAGATTTTATCACCTATCAAGCCAACACATTTCAGTTACTTGGTGAGTTAATTGGATTAGCAGACCACTTAATAGAATTTTCAGCCGACTTATATCAACAACAATATAATCCGATTATTGACCTCGCAAAAATAAATCAGTCCTCTTTTTTAGAAGAATATACTAAGTTATTTGACCGTTTTTGCTACCAACGAAATGTAGTAATGTTGCGAATGAAAGAGCATACTTCGCCCTTTTTTGCAGAAACCTTTGCAGAAGCATTGCAAAAAGCACTACAAAAACTTAGCAAAAAAATAGACCAAGCAGCACCTACTTTTATCAAAGAGAAAGAACCAATTTTAAGACAC
>JAYTNF010000051.1:0-8779 GCA_043748455.1 Cytophagales bacterium | reverse complement strand
GGAAACATCTCACCCTGATTTAGGTATGGCTCGTGAGTTTGCACAAGCTATTCGTTCAGAAAATCCAGAACAATTATTAGCTTATAACTGTTCGCCATCATTCAACTGGGCATCACGTTTGAGCCAAAAAGAAATGGAAAGTTTTAGAGAAGAATTAGCAGAAATGGGTTATAAATTCCAATTTGTAACTTTGGCAGGTTTCCACGCTTTGAATACGTCAATGTTTGAGTTGGCTTCGTCTTACAAAGAAAGAGGAATGGCTGGTTATTCTGAATTGCAACAAAGAGAATTTGCTTTGCAATCAAAAGGTTTCAAAGCAGTAAAACACCAATCTTTTGTAGGAACAGGTTATTTTGATGCAGTGCAAAACACTGTGCAACAAGGAGTTTCTTCTACAACAGCAATGGAACATTCTACTGAAACTGCACAATTTGATAGTGTTTCTGTGAAAAAATAATTTAACTATTATGTAGCTAAGGAATAAAATTCTTAGCTACATAATTTCTCTAATAAATACAATAATTTCTCTTCCACAATTCCCAAATCTGCAACTGACCAAAACGGAATATCAATAGCTTTTACAGTAATTTCTTGTGAATTTGCACCTAAAATTACAAAATTATCTATAATTAATTTATCATTTTCTGCAATTTCTGTGCAATTTGGGTACAATAACCAAACTTCATTACATTCATAACGATAAGCATAACTCAAAACTTGATATAAATCTGTTTGCGAAACTCCTTTTTTATTGTCTATACTTCTATCTCTTTGTTTATACTTTGTGTCAATAATAATTTTCCTTTTTTCTGTTCTATGTTCGAGAAAAATATCAATATTCATTTGAAAAACCTTTGGCGAATTGTCTGTACTTGCAAGATATTTTTCTGATTTTTGGCTTGTAATTTTCCATTCTTTTGAAAAATGCTTTTTCATAAAACCTGCCACAAATTCCTCAAAAACAGTTTCCATTTTGAACAACAAATTCCATTGCGAAAATTCATAATCTTGATGTCCGTATAATTGCTGTTTCAAAATCAATTCGCAATAAAATAATATTTGCGTGTAATCTTCAAAAAATGGATTTAATTTTACTTGTTGCAAATCATTTTCAGTACAAATAATATCCGTAACTTCATCAAAAATAAAGAGAATATCAGACAATAAAAGTTGTGTTTCGGAGTTATTTGACCTATTTTGTAATAACCTTGTGCAATATTTGATAATTCTATTCACTTTGTTATCAAATACAAAAGGCTCAATATCGCAGTCTGTCAAGTGCCAATTTCCGTTTGTGATATTGGTCATATTGCTACTAAAATTTATTCTACCTTTGGGCATTGTCAAGGTTTCTGTCATTTCTTGATACATCGACATCGGTTGTGTACTTACAACTTCATCAATTTTCTTTGCCATCAACCACATAATATATTCAGGAAAATTGCGATTTTTTGGCTCAAAATTAGCTGCACTAAAAGGCAATTTCCATTTTTCAGAATAACTAAGCCAATAAAACAAATGATTTAAAACTATTTCAGAACTAAGATTTTCTTGCTTTTCAAATACTTTTGGATAGATTTCTATTACAGCCTCACCAATTTGTATAAAACCTGCATAATTTTTGGCTTTAAGTCCTGCTTTGCGTGAAAAATCTATAAAAGGTTGTCCCTTTATTTCGCCATTTTCTGCACCAAGTTCTTGATTAATAAGTTGATTATCAAAAGTTTTGTAATCTAACCAAGTTTGTTCTAAATGGTTTTCTAAAATTCCCTGTAAATTTTGTGGAAAATTTTCAATGTATTTATGTTCGTGAGTTTGCATAGAAGTTAGGTTTTTGAAAGTGAAGTTGGCAATAATTTTTTTACGTTGGCAATGGTGCTTTTTTGCACCTTGACAAGCGTAAAAAAATTACGTTGGCAATAATCTTTTACGTTTGTCAAGGTCTATCGACCATTGCCAACGTAACCTCCCATTTATAAGTTTTTGTATCAAACCACACTCTAAACTCACTTCCTACAAATAAATCACTTACTTTGTCCATTTTCCCCGAAAAATATTCCATTAATAGCGGAATAATTTTATTTTTCAAAACCGTTTCAATGTCCGTTTTATCCATAAAAAAACTATGTCCAAGCAAATAATCAGTAGTTTTTTTGGTTTCAAAAATCTTTGTATTCAAATATTTTAGCAATGCTTTTTTCGTGTCATTTGTGACTAATTCAATATCAGGCATATACGCCACAAAATCAAACCTACGCCTTAAAGCAATATCCACCAAAGCAATAGATTTGTCGGCAGTATTCATAGTTCCGATAAGATATAAATTGCTTGGAACACCAAAATCTTTATCATCATCTCCACCATTTGGCAACGTAACACGCAATTCATTGCTTGCGTCAATTCTTTTATCAGGTTCTAATAAAGTAATTAATTCGCCAAAAACTCTTGAAATATTAGCTCGGTTAATTTCGTCAATAATAATCACATAACGGTTTTCAGAATTTTCCTCTGCTTTTTTACACAATTTGTAAAAAATGCCTTCGTGTCTTTTAAATTGCAAGCCATTCGTTCCTGCTGCTAATTCAGGTTTGATGCCTAAAATAAAATCTTCGTAGGTATAATTTTGGTGAAAAGTAACAAATTCTATTTGTCCGTTTTCTTGTAATTCGTTAAATCTTGTTTTAATATCCTCTTCTGTTTTACCCTCAATAGTTTCAACAGCTAAACGAATACTATTATGGGTTTTGCCTGTGCCAGGTGCACCGTATAAAATGCGGTTTAGAGAAACATTGGGTAAATTTTTTATTGGTTTATGATTTTCTATAAGGCTATCAATAACTGTAACACCAAAAAATGGTTCAAAGATTTTTTGATTAGCTAAATCAAAATTGCGAGGATTTAATGCTGAAATTGTATTATTACCTGACGGAAATCCACGGTCTGTCATAAAATTTCCATCATCTTTTTTCACTATTATTTTGTCATCTTTTTTGCTATCAAGAACTTCGTGAAGAACTTCGTATTTTCTTTGTAAATAGGCTTTATCTCCAAAATTTTTTACTTCATAGTAATTATTTTCTACAAAATCATCAGTAATTTTTCCAATAAACAAAGCCTTATCACTGCCTAAACACAAATAAAAAATATCTCCTTTTTTCAAATTTTTGAATAGTTCAGGTTGATTTTTTCCTGTTTTTTCGTGAATAATAATTACATTATCACGAAGCATTTGCTCATGATGAGCTTTTAATTTGGTGCCGTGTGACATTTTGTATATTTTTTTGCCTTCTAAATCTAATTTTTTCATAGGTGGAGTAGGTGGTTCGGTTATTTTAGGTAAATTTGGAATTTCATAATCTTTTAAATCTGGATAACCTTGTGTTTTTAGAAATTCAATTAAATTAGGTTGTATAGTTTTATAAAAATCAATAATTTGTTGAGTGAAATCATCTACAAACTTTTGCCATTGATTTTGATTAGCCTGAGTTATATTTGTTACAATACGAGCAAGGCTATAAGTATCTTCTGTTTTACAATTTATACCAGCAAGCTTAATTCCTTTATTAGCCAAATAGCTAATAAAACTGGGTCTTAATTGCTGTTTCACTCTTGTACTCCCAAAAAGTAAGTGAAAATTCAAATTACTACCAACCCATTGAATTTCATAATAAATCTTCTGTAATGTGCTATCTTTACCCCTAAAAATCTTATCGTTTATTATAAAGTAATTGCCCTCATGATAATGTTCCTTAGTGGTATCAGCAACAGTTTCTTCTGCATCTGTACTATGCCAATGAAACTGCGTTGCTAATGGGTGATTAATTGCTGCTAATTTAGCTTTTACAACATTTCCTAATAGATAAATAGACATAGTTTTGAGTGAGTTATGTTTCCTTCAAAACTACTAATTTTATTTTTATAGTTTGGGATTTGGTGGGAATATATTTTTGTGGGAAAATGGTGTAAATTTTTGCAATAATCATTTTACTAATAAATTTCGGAGAAGTAACATTTCTTAAAGAAATGTTACTTTTTTTGTTAAAATTATTTTCATTTTAAGTCATCAACCTTGTTTCTAAAATCCACCTAAATTTTCGCAGAATAGCAATAATTTGTAACAAATCATTTTTATTAGTACAGTTATAGGTTTCTGAAACGCAATATTCCTTACCTTCCATAATTACAAATTTCCAATTAGCACCCATAATATCAATGCCATATAACGGTTTATTATCTTTATTTTTGACTTGTGCTATTAAAAAAGCCTCCAATAGCTGTGCCATTGAATCTCCCGATGGGTTTTTGTAAGGTTTGTACTGCGGAATGCCGCCCACCTGAAAGTGAAAATAAGGCGTTGTAAAAACATCAAACAAGCCTTTTGCTATCATAAAATCAGATTTTACTTTTAATTTTGTACCTTCTACTGTTGCAGAAATGGTTTTGTCAAAAAACGTAACAATGTTTTCTGATGCTGTCAAATGCCCTAACTCAATAATGAAAGAAATAAACTTCATTTTTAAGTCTTCCTCACTCCAACCAAGCAAATTTACTTTTGCTTCTTTATATTTGTTGTCAAAATTATATTGTTCTCCAACATTAAAAACTGGATTTTCAACCGACAACCATTCTTCCATTAAAGGAGTTTGATACTCAACAATACGTTTGAGCTTAAAAAGTAAAATTAACTCTCCTTCTTTATATTGTTTACCTTTGGGATTTTCGTCCTCGTCTTCTTCTATGTATCTTCGTCTTGCCATTGTTGTAAGTATTTTTACAAAAATATAAAAAAAATGCCATTTTTTTTAAAAACTACTCAAAAATATCAATCAAATTTATACTTAATTCTGGAAATAAATAGGGAATTATGGCATCTTCTGTTGTAAAAACTCCGTGTGCATAATATTTGTCATCTTTCAATACAAATTGGTGAATAATGGCATCATTTGGATAAACAATCCAATATTCTAAAACTCCATTTTCTTGATAAAGTTTATATTTGTCTTTTAAATCTGTATTTTGGTTACTTTGCGACAAAATTTCTATAATCAAATCAGGTGAACCATTACAACCTCTATTGTCTATTTTGCTTTCATCACAAATCACGCAAATATCGGGTTGTACCACACTATAAACATCTTTTTCAGCCAATACAGATTTTGCTCGGTTGTATAGCTTTACGTCAAAAGGTGCGTGGTAAATTTGACAAGGTTTTTTATTAAAAAAATTAGCAAACCTTTGTATCAGTCTAACTGAAATTTTTTGATGCTTGGGTGCTGGGGCAGCCATTTGGCGAATATATCCCCACAATAATTCTACTCTTTCCGAAAATTGCCAAGTCAAATAATCAGCGTAAGAATAGGTTTTAGTTTGGTCGAGTTCTGCTAAGGAAGTTATCATAACTTTTTTATAAAAAAAAATTTATTTTTACAAAGATACAAAAAAACTAATTACACATTTTACAATTCCCCCACAATTTTCATAGTTTCCACACTCAACCAACACACTTTTTGCAACAATTCAATGACTTGTTCTTTATAATCTGCAAAATTATAGTTGTTAAATTGTTCTTGTATGGTTTTGTCATCAGATTTATAGGGTTTGTACTGGTCTAAAATCCACTCAATAGCACTACGATTGCCCAACTTATACGCCAAAGCCTGTGCAGGAACTCCGCACAACATAGTCAATTCGTCTATTTCTATATTTCCGTCCCTAATTTTCAAAATGGGATAAATAAGCCCCCCACCCCCCGAAGGGGGAGTATTTACGTCAGTTCCTACGTGCATAGTTCCCCCTTCGGGGTGGTGCGACATTTCGCTTAGGGGGCTATTTTTCTTTTTCCCTGCTTTTCCTGCCTTAAAAACTTCTAAATCAATGTCTTTTCGGACAAGTAGCCCCACCCCCTGCCCCTCCCCAAAAGGAGGGGAGTTTTGTAGCCCTCCCTGTGGGGAGGGTTGGGTGGGGCTGTTTTCGTAATTCAAATGCAATTCCATCAACTTTTTCCCTGCTGCTGCATATTTCCAAAAATCTGCATACAAAGGAATACGAGGAAATTCACGTTTTAAATTTTGTTCATATGTAGTTCTGTATTCGGGTTTGTGCAAAACCGCATAGACATAATGAAAAATATCGAGTTTGCAAAGCCCCACCCCCTGCCCCTCCCCAAAAGGAGGGGAGTTTTTTAGCCCTCCCTGTGGGGAGGGTTGGGTGGGGCTTACGTTTGGGTAGTTTTCATAATGACCACGAAACAATGCCAACGCCCAATCCGTTATATTCTCTAATCTTTCGCCATTGGAATAACGGTAGAGAGGTAGGCATTGTGAGCCACCATAAAGGGCATTTAAGTCTATTGGAGTTTTTGTAGCAATTACATTCCAAGTAGTATTATTAGAACCATTGCAGCACAAACAAATATTTTGTAAATTACCAAATTCTCCAAAAATTACAGGATTTTGATACTGCATTTCGTTGAGATTTTTTGAAAAATATAAATATTGTTTAATAAAAGGTCTATAAAGACTTGTTATAATTCTACTTTCGTCAAAAATATATTTTTTACCTTTTGATAAGTCATTTTTTACTGCTCTTGTCCATTTTATGGAATATTCTATTTCATTTCTAATATCATCTTTGCTAATTCCTTTTAATCTTTCTACTTCTTGATTATACTTGTCAATAAGAAAATTAACTTTTTGTTTTAAATTTTCTTTATCAAAATCATAAACCCATTCATCACGATTTGTAACAACACCTAATGAATACAATTCAAAAATAGCATTTCCGCCTTTTCCTAATTTTGCATCTTTGCTACACACAGGAATAAGGTCATCAAAACCATTATTTTCGTCTGCTAAATTTATCCAATTTGCATTTTTATCAGGCTTAATAAGCTGAAAATCAATATCTTGTAATTTGGTATTTTTAAACCATTCGAGTTTTTCGGTTTTGGTTTGTTCGTCTTCGAGAGAGAAATAGTAGATTTTGCAGGGCATAGTGTTTTGTATTAATTATTTTCGAGTATATTACGCAAATTTGATAGTTCCTCTGTACTCATTACATTTGGATAACCTTTTGCTCTGATGCCTTCCAAAAGTTTTTTGTCGCCTGTCCAAAGTTTAGCACCTAACAAATTGTTCAGTGCAACAAAAGCAATATCGTCCATATCCACATCACGCACTATTGGCAAAGCTAATTGCCAATATTCGAAAGGAATAATATCTTCGGATATAAAATTTATTTTTGCAAAAACTATTTGGCAAAGCATAGCAAAATGATTTTCTGTATAGCCCGAAATTTTTAGTAACTTGTCTTTATGTTCAGTTATTTCTTCTTTTAACAAATTACAAGTATAAAATTCAAAAACCTTATCAGAATTTAGCAATAAATCACCAATTCGGCTCGAAGTATTTAGTAAAGTGCTAAATACGATATTGGTATCAACAATTATTTTCATTAAAAGCTATTTTAGAAATTTATCTTTATTTTTGTCCCACCAATTTTTATTAATTTGCGTTGCCAATTCGTCTATTTGTTCTTGTGTAGCCAAACTTTTAGCTACCATTTCTCGATACTGCAAAAAATTGATAAGCCTTTGTAATCCTTCTGTATCAACATTTGAAGGTAGGCGAATAATAATTTCTGTTTGTGTCTGTTGAATAAGCATATTTATATTGTTTTTAATGCAATTTACGTTTTTTATAAAAGAAAATTATATTTTTCTTATTTTTTATTTTTCCCTGTTTTCACCAAAAACATAATTGCCACGCCTGTTTGTATTCCAAAAACATTATTTTTTGTTCCCGAAATTTTAGGATTTGCTCGTACATCTGATTTTGTATCTACAATAATACATTCATCAAAATCTCTTTCTATAATTTTGCGAAACCCATCAAAAGTTTTGCTATCAATAAAACTTCTATTCGTAACAAAGGCAATAATTCCTTTTTCTGCCACTCTGTCCATTGCCCAACGATAAAAACGTGCATACATATCGTAAACTTTCGTCTTTTGTGCAGTACTTTCTTTAATGTAAGTATCTTTTATTCGTTTGTCAATTTCTGAATACGTACGGTTTTTGTTGTTGTCATTTTCGTTTTGTTGGTTGGCATTATAAGGCGGATTTCCAATAATGACCGAAATTTTTTGTTCATTTTGGTTTTTAATTCTTAGCGTATTTTCGGCGGTTACCCCAAACAAATCACCTTTTTTACCTGCATATTGCAGTCCGCCTGTGCTATCCAAAGTATCTACCCAACACAAATTCTTAAATTCTACATACTCTTTCATACGGTTTTTATACACATATTCTATATTTAGATTAGCAATATAGTAAGGCAAAATAGCGACTTCGTTGGCGTGAATTTCGTTTTTGTACTTATAGTCGAGGTCTTGTTTAGGCAAATAATTGAGCAAATCCGTAATAAAAGTTCCTGTTCCTGTTGCAGGGTCAAGAATATGCACATTTTTATCACTCAAAGTTTTGCCAAAATGTTTTTCTAACAAGTAATCTGTACTTTCCAACATAAAATTAACAATTTCCTTTGGCGTGTAAACAATGCCCAACGTATCGGCAGCTTTTGGATTATAAGCCTTATAAAAATTCTCGTAAATGCCTTTCAAAAACTCTTGTTTTTGGCTATAATCTTGCATTTCCGTTGCCCTTGCCTTAATTTGTGCATAATAAGGTCGTGAAGCTGCTAAGGTTTTGCGTTTGACATCTCCCGAAAAAAAGGTTTGTTCAATCTTTTTTAATGCCTTTGCAATGTTATTCTCCTCGTGA
>JAYTNF010000050.1:0-17548 GCA_043748455.1 Cytophagales bacterium | reverse complement strand
TTTTTATGCAAAAACCTATTAAGTTATCATTTTGAGTTTATTAAAATATATAGCATAGACTTTAATCTGTGCTTTTAATATCTTAATAAACTCAAATGTTTTTTTCTTTTGAGTATTTTGACTATTTATTTTCAGAAACCACTGTTTTCACTTTATCAGGCATCATATTTCTAAATAAATTTTCAATACCAGCCTTCAAAGTAACCGTAGAAGAAGGACAACCACTACATGAACCTTGTAAAGTTACCGTCAAAACCCCCTCAATCTCGTCAAAAGAGTGAAAAGAAATTGCACCACCATCACCTTCAACCGCAGGACGAATGTACTCATCTAAAATTCCTTTGATTTTTTTAATGGTTTCGCTATCATTTTCATTAATTTTTAATTGCGATGCTTGCCATTCTTTTTTCATATTATTTTCAAATTCCTCAGCATCCATCACAGGTTTTCCACTTTCAAAATAATCTTTCAAAAAAGTTTTCATACCAACTACAATATCTTCCCAAGGTATTTGTTCATTTTTAGTAACCGTAATGAAATTTTTAGTCAAAAACACCCGTTTTACAAACGGAAAATTGAAAACTGCACTTGCAAGCGGAGATTCTGTAGCCGCAGCAGGGCTATCATAATCTCGAAGAAAATCATCATCACCCGACAACATTGTGTTTAATACAAATTTCATAGAATTCGGATTAGGGCTTGATTCTGTGTAAATACTTATCACTTTTGCGTACAATTTTTCGGAATTATAAGCTACTGGATTTAACATAGTTGTGAGATTTATTGTAAAATTTATTGTAAAATTTGAAATTTATATGAAGTCAGCATTAAATGAAGTAATAATGTATAATTGAGATATTAATAAATAGTATTTCAATTTTGTTCTGTTAGGAACTTAATATTGGTAGCACCAATATTAAGTTCCTAACAGAACAACTTTATTTAATTTCTACTTTTAAAAACTAATTTATTACTAAAAAAGTTTGGCAATTCTTATATTTTGTTATTAAATTAACAAACGCCAAATGCTGCAAATAAGCAAAGAAAACAAAGCAAAAGGTGTTAAATATTTCCAACACAATGTCATAAGTTGGTCTATTCTTAGGCGTGGATAAGTCCAACGAATCCACATTTTCAGAAAAATAACGCAAAAAGTTTTTGAAAATAGCCAAAATACGCCCCAAATTAATGACGAAAAATGATTAATTGTGCCACTTGTCCAAACAGCAAATTCTAAATTTCCAATATTTGGGAAAGGTGTATTCCAACCTCCAAAAAATAAAATCACAATTAATAAGCTCATTAACAACAACATAGCATATTCAGATAACATAAGAATTGCAAATTTTACACTTGAATATTCTGTAAGGAAACCTGCAATAAGTTCTGATTCTGCTTCGGGCAAATCAAAAGGTGTACGATTGGATTCGGCAAGTGAGGCAATCAAAAATATGATAAAAACAAATCCCAAAATTGGATAGCGAATAATATTCCAACCAAGAAAACCACCAATTTTTGTGGTTTCTAAGTTTATGATATTATCAAAATTACCATGAAAATTAAGTCCTAAAAAGTAGTTTTTTTCTGTTGTAAAAATGCCTTGTTGCAATATAATTTGTTCTAAATCAAGACTTTGAGAAATTGCAATGACCGATAAAATAGATAAACCTAATGGAATTTCATAAGAAATTATTTGTGCTACCGACCTAATAGCACCAAATAAAGCATATTTATTATTGGAACTCCAACCTGCTGCCAAAATTCCAACAATATCTAAGGAAACAATAGCCACCAAAAATAATATACCACTTTCTAAGCCTGCTCCTGTATGTGTGGGTGATAAGGGAATAAAAGCAAAACCAGTAAAAACGGCAATGAAAAATAAAAAAGGTGCTAAAATAAATAGTGGTTTATCAGCATTTTTAGGAATAATATCTTCTTTTTGGACAAGTTTTATGAGGTCTGCTATGGTTTGCAATAATCCGAATTTCCCTGTTTCCATAGGCCCCATACGGTCTTGCACAAATGCAGAAACTTTACGTTCTGCATAAACTGCAAAAATGATGTATAACAACACAAAAGGAACAAAAAACAGAAAATTTATCATAATAACCGCAGCGAAATATAAATTTAGGCATTAATCACCCAAAGGATTGCCCGCAGGCATAATATAAATTGTAGAATCGTAAGCAGACATTCCAGGTTGATATTTTGAACAATCTAGCTGAACACTAATTTTATGAGGCATTGGAAAAGCACCTTTTTTGTATCCAAGTGTACTATCTCCATATACTTTTTCGGTATAAATTGCATATTGCGGCATAGCTAATTTGCCACCTGTACCATCAACACCTTGAAAATGAATACTACGGTCTTCACCACCAACCCAAACTCCTGTTACTAAATCTCTTGTGCAACCAATAAACCATGCATCAGAGTTATTTTGTGTAGTGCCTGTTTTTGCAGCTACTTCATTGCCTTGTTTAAATTTATAACGCCATAATCCTCCTGCTGTGCCACCTTCTGCAACACCTTTTAACATATACAACATCAGATAAGCATTTTCTTCGTCTAATGCTTCTTTGGTTTTGGCAACTTTTGTATAAATGACTTTGCCACGTTTGTCTTCTATTCGTGTAATAAAAGTAGGCTCTATCCAAACTCCTTTGTTTACAAAAGTTCCATAAGCACCTGTTAATTCATATAAAGATGCCTCGTTTGAGCCTAAACATAGCGAAAAAACCTCTTCCATATCACTCTCAATACCCATATTACGTGCATATTGAATGACGGTTTTGGGTTGCACACGTCTCATGAGATATGCCGAAACTGTGTTAATTGAAAGAGATAAAGCCTGCCTTAAAGTATAGGTTTTGCCTGTATAACCATGACTTGCGTTTTTGGCAGTCCATGATGCACCATTGCCTAAATCAAATGTTTGAGGCACATCAGGCACACCATCACAAGGAGAAAATCCACCTTCTTTTAAAGCCGCAGCATAAACAAAAGGCTTGAAAGTAGAACCAACTTGACGTTTTCCTTGCTGCACATGATCATATTTAAAATTTTTATAGTTCATACCACCTACCCAAGCCTTAATTTCGCCTGTATGTGGGTTCATGCTCATCATGCCTGTACGCAAAAAATGCTTGTAATAACCAATAGAATCTAATGGACTTAGCAAAGTATCTTTTTCTTTGGCTTCGTTTTCCCAAGTAAAAACTCGCATTTTTATAGGTTTATTCATCACAGCTTTGATACTATTGCTATCATTTTTAAATTGTAATTTTAGCAAACGGTATCTTTCTGTCTTTTTCATGGCAGTTTCCAAAAAACCTTCCATTTCCTTTCCATTCTCATCTACCCAAGGGTTTTTGCCTTTCCATTGCTTAAAAAACTTAGCTTGTGCTGTTGGCATGTAAGTTTCAACAGATTCCTCAGCCATTTTTTGTAATCTGGTGTCAATAGTTGTGTAAATTCTCAAACCATCAGCATATAAATCATAGCCATTTTCTTTGCACCAAGCCGCAGCCCATTTTGCAACTTCTGTACGAAAATACGGAGCTATACCATTCAAATGGCTATCAACTACATATTCACCTGTGCTAAGAGGTTTTTCTTTTAGAGAATCTGCCTGAAAACTTGTAATGTAGTTATACTTTACTAATTGCTCTATAACTGTATTGCGTCTTGGCAAAGCATTTTCTGGACGGTAAATTGGGCTATAATATGAAGGTGCTTTTAGCATTCCCACTAACATGGCAGCTTGGTCAATACTTAATTTATCAGGCGTAGTATTATAGTAGGTTTTTGCGGCAACTTTTACGCCAAAAGCATTACTTCCAAACTCAACAGTATTAAAATAGAGTGTAATAATTTCTTTTTTGGTGTATGACCTTTCCAATTCTATTGCCAATAACCATTCTTTGGTTTTGGCTATTACTTTGTTTAGCAATGGCACTTCTTTTAATAAACCTCCATAACTTCGAGTTCTGAATAAATTTTTTGCTAATTGTTGGGTAATGGTGCTGGAACCACGCTTGTCATTTTTAAGCAAATAAAAAGGAATAGCCAATGTTGCTTTCATATCAATTCCAGAATGGTCATGAAAACGGACATCTTCTGTGGCTAATAAAGCCTGTATGAGGTTTTCAGAAAACTCCTCATATTCGGCAGGAGTACGATTTTCTCTAAAATATTTGCCCATCACAATACCGTCAGCCGAATAAAGCTCGGAAGCAGTTTCAGAACGTGGATTTTCTAACTCTTTTAAATCTGGCATTCCTCCAAACAATGATAAAAAATCAACTTGCACAGCACCAACCCAAAATACAACAAAAAACGATGCACTTAAAAAAACTAACCACATTAACCGTACCCATTGCAAATAAGAATAATCTTTTACTTTTTTGATATCAGAAAGTCTTATGTTTTTAAGGTCATTTATAGAAAACTTAGGTGAAAATTTAGACGAGAGTTTAGACGAAAACTTAGATGAAATTTTGGAAAAAAAATCAGACAAAAATTTAGGCAAAAATTTAGATAAATCGGGCAAACCCATGATGATAGTTGTTTATGCTGTAATATATTGAAAATCAAGTAGTTGTTGCAATAAAATCAATTTCAGTTTGCAATTTAATATATTTTTATGATATTCAAAACTTTGTTAAGTTAAAGATGTATCTTAACAGTATTGCAACGAAAATTTTATAGAAACAAACTATTGCGGTTGTATCATAAAAAATATAAATATATCTTTGTAAACTTATTATTCAAAATATGAAACCTTATATCAAATTATTATTTAGAGGATTATTCGTTGCATTACTTGTTTTTATAACAAATATATTACAAGTTTCTGCACAACAATTACAGTTGCAGCCTTTAAAATATTTCCCAAAGACTGCAAATTCTCAACAAATACAAGCTAATAAATCTGGTGGCAGAACAGAAAGTATTAATTGCCCCTCAGATACTATTAGATTAAAATTACCTTTTTTTGACGATTTTTCAACCTCTTTTCGTGGCGTTGCAGACACAGCAAAATGGCTTTGTAATAGTAACGTGTATGTAAATAACTCCTTAGCTGACAAGCCTTTATCTTTTGGCGTTGCAAGTTTTGATGGTACAAATAGTAAAGGATTTCCATACGATTTTGTTACACCAACCGCAACAGGTTATACTGATACACTGACATCAAGACCTATAAATTTAGTAGAAATTAACCTTCTCAATGTACTATTTAGTTTTTATTTGCAACCCGCAGGCAATGGAGAAAAACCAGATAAAGGCGACAATTTTACCTTAGAATTTAAAGATGATAAAAATAGGTGGATAACTGCCGCAATTTATGAGGCAGAAACAGGTTGGGACAAATTTCGTTATCAAGTCATTCGTTTAGATATTATTGGTGCGGGTGGAACTTATAACTTTTTTCACAAAAACTTTCAATTTCGTTTCTTTGCAAAAGGTCGGCAATCAGGTGCTTATGATGGTTGGAATTTGGACTATGTATATTTGGGCAAAGACAGAAATCCCGAAGAAAATTTCTTTGATATGGCTATCGGTACACAACCAGCCTACTTTTTGAGAGATTACACTGCCATGCCACTTTCGCATTTTAATGTAAAACACAACCGTTTTGATACCTTAAAAGCAAGCATGAATAGTTTGGCAAACAAAGTAAATGTACTTACTTACAAAGTTGTTGTTAAAGATGGTATCACAAAAGATACTTTTGGGACTGCTATGGATACAGTTATTGCAGTACCAAGTAACTCTAAAGATTTACCTTTATTCGGACTGATGAAAAGGGTGAAAATGCCTGCACAACTCAAACAAAAAACGAAATTACAAGTAGAAGTTCAGATGAAAACTAATGAAACAATAGACACTTATGGTTTCAAAACAACAACAAATGATACTTTGGCTTCGACTGTGATGTTAGATAATTACTATGCTTATGATGATGGAAGTGCTGAATATGGTATTTCATTTAACCAAAAGTTTGGGCGAATTGCCTATGAATTTGAGGCAAGCAAAGATGATAAATTATCGAGTGTTGATGTTATGTTTGTGCCTTTGGGTTTCAATTTGGCGGGCGAAACATTCAATTTGCATATTGTAAAAAGTCTAAATATTGGTGGTGGTTCTAATAAAGATAGTACATTATTGGTGCAGAACTTTTTTGTAACTTATCCTGATTCTATCAACCAACTTAAAAGACTAAATTTATCAACACCTGTAAATCTGAAAGCTGGTAAATTTTATATTGTTATAGAACAATTAGCGGATAAAAATTTTGCTATTGGTTTTGATAAAAACAACGATAGAAGCCAGAAAATCTATGTCAATGTTACCAATAAATGGGAACAAGATAAATTTATTAAAGGCAGTTTAATGATTCGCCCTGTTTTTGGTGCAACCATAACAGCTATTGAAGATGAAAATCCCAAAAACCTTGATAATAATTACAACATTTATCCGAATCCCACACAAAATGAAATTTTTATCGAAGGAAACGAAGTAGAAAAAGTTACTTTGGTTGATGCTTTGGGACAAAGTTTGTTAGAAAAAACTTTTGAATTTGGAGATGCCAAAATACTTTCTTTAAATCATTTATCTAATGGAATGTATTTTTTATACTTGCAAAGCAAAGGGAAAATAACTGTGAAGAAGGTGATTCTAATGAAATAAAATTTTACCACATAGTTACATAGAAACATAGAAATTTCACACTAAGCTATTCTATGTAACTATGTTTCTATGTGGTAAAAGCCCTATTTCCTATACAAAACAATTACAGGATTAAAACCTTCATTGTCTTGCAACATTTGGCGATATGAAATTTTATTACCATTTTCGTTTGCACGTACAAAAACTAACTGAATTGCAGAACCACCATCTTCTACATTCATGGCATAAGTCATTGTATATTTGCCTTCCTCTGTTTGGGTAACAAAATTTATCAAAGTAGTATTTGTACCTTTTAAATTTTCTTGGACAATATTCCAAGTTCCATCAGCAGCATTGCCATTTTCATAATTATCTTTAAAGTTTTTGCCTGTAAAACTTGTTGTTGCACGAGTGCCATCTGCATCTTCCCACGCCCATTCGGTATTATTGAGAAGTTGGTCATAATTCAGGGCATAACTTTTATCAGTTTTATCTGCCTCACCAAACAAATCAATGGCTTTATGCTCATCAAATTCAAAATAATAATTACCTTTTTCGAGGTCATAATACAAATCTCTGCCGCCACTTTTAAAGGTAATTGTAGCCTTTGATTGAGCTATTTGTGCAGTAGCTTGTGGTGTAACTTGTTGTTTTATCAGTTTATCATCTGACCATTCTGCATTTTCAGTATTATTATCTATGAAAAATGTAATGTTTTTGGTGGTATTATTCACCAATTTAATTTCTCCTTCTTGTGTAGTATTTTGGTTGTTATTTGTATTATCCTGATTATTATTTTCGTTATTTTGGTTTTTATTTTCGTTGTTGCTTGAATTATTTTCACTAAGTAACGTAGGCATATAGTAAGCAACAGGAGTTTGAGACATAATTCCTTCTTTTGCCAATTCACGTTTATCAGCATCAGACATGCGGTTAAACATTTGGACAGTACGGTCTTTTGCCTTCTCAAAAACATCATTCCAGTTTGCCGAAGGGTTTTTTAGCATACCTTCTTTGATAAAATAATGTGTAAAAAAACCACCTAAGTCATCAGTTGACCACGCATATTCGCCTTTGCTTGAAGCCGCAATATCAAGCATGCCTTCATAATTATAGAACAAAGTTTTGTAAATTTCGTCAAAATCACCGTTTGCAGCCTTTGCAGCCCTACTTAAACTGCGGGAAACTGAATAACCGTCAATAGCATTACTACAAGCATCTGTTATTGCAATGCGTAACCTACCTTGCTTTTCTGTCAAAATTTTGGTTAAATCTTTGCGAAAGAAGAATTTATCATCATGTGTGTTGATAAAAGTTTCGCCTTGTTCCATACCGCCATGTCCCGAAAAATAGAATAATAACACATCATCTTTGTTAGACTGCATGTTTTGTAAACTTTGTTGAATGGTGGCTAATGTGGCTTTTTCGCCTTGAATTAAAGTTCTTTCCACCTTAATAATGTTGCGTTTTTCCAAAATATCAAGCCATTTTGTGATATTCATCATATCGGCACGAATACTTTGAGAAATTGGGTCATCTGGTCGGGCATCAACCAAAACCAAAACAGCACGCAGAGTACTATTTGAACCAGCACCCGAAACAGTATTATTCAGCCCACGAATGGTTGAAGTATTGGATTCTTGTGATTTTTCTTCGCCACACGAAACAGAAGCAAATAACAGCACACATAATTGCAGATACAGAAATGTATGTGAGATAATTTTTTTATACGCAGTTTGAAACATAAATTTTAAAGGTTAAAGTTTTGTGAATTTTGCTATTTTTTGGTTTTAAATACTATTTTTGTAATATATTTTTCGAGTTAAATTTTAACCGCCAAGTACACAAAAGAATACGCAGAGAACAGAGAAAAAATATAAAATTATACAAATTTTTTATGAAAAATCAAATTTCTATCCTTGTATTACTATCATTTTGTTTGTATCACTGTCAAAATAACACCAATAAATCTACAAAAAATAACAATATTGCAAAAACAATTACAGAAAAGAATATGAAAGCAGATTTATTATTGGATAGCAAATCTTTACTTGGCGAAGGTGCTTTGTGGAACAAAGAAACTCAAGAATTATACTGGATAGATATTGAAAATGGACTTTTTCACAGTTATAATCCCAAAAACAAAGAAAATAAAAGTATCGAATTAGGGCAAAAAGTTGGGACAGTTGTGCCAACAGAAAATGGTAGTGTTCATGGTAGTGTTTTGGTGGCTTTGCAAGATGGAATTTATGAACTGGATACAAAAACTGAACAAAAAAAGTTGCTTTGCAAACGTCCAGAGCCAAATTTTCCTGATAACAGATTTAATGATGGCAAATGTGATGCGAAAGGTAGATTTTGGGTTGGTACAATTTCCATGAAAAATACGCCCCAAGTTGCAGCTTTGTATTTATTTGATAATCAAGGAGTTATTACACAAAAAGCTGATGATGTTACAATTTCAAATGGCATTGTTTGGTCGTTGGATAATCGTAAAATGTATTATATTGATACGCCAACAAAAGAGGTAAAAGAATATGATTATGACAACGAAACGGGTAATATTAGTTTCTCAAAAATTGCAGTAAAAATTCCCGAAGGTCTTGGTTATCCCGATGGAATGACAATAGATAGCGAAGGTATGATTTGGATAGGAATGTGGGAAGGTTTTTGTGTTACACGTTGGAATCCAATGACATCGGAATTATTAATGAAAATAGAAGTACCAGTTTCAAGAGTTACGTCTTGTGCTTTTGGTGGCAAAAATTTAGATATACTCTATATTACAACTGCAAAAACAGGAGCATCAGCAGAAGAATTACAAAAATATCCATATAGTGGCGGTTTATTTTCTGTGAAAACGGGGCATAAAGGTATTGCAAATTTTAGTTATAAAAGTATTAAGAGTAAAGAATAAGCTCCATTCAGGAATCACTTTGAATTTGTCATTCTGAGCAAAGTGAAGAATCTGATGTAATATTCCAGATTCCTCGCTTTGCTCAAAATGACAAATTGCAACATATACATTATCATGATTTACCTTAAAAATTGCGGTAATAATTCTTAATTTTTTGTGTTGCTTGGTCATATAAAGGTCTGCAAAATTCGACAAATAGGTCTTGCGGTGGTGGTGGTGGCACTTCCCTCCGATTACAAGCATCTTTTTGTACTTTTGTTAAAGCCCTTTCATCACCATTAAAATTTGCCCATTCAGAAAACCACACAAACTCGCCAAGCATTTTGTCTTGATGAATGACTTTGCCTGAATAGGCATCAATAATTTGCATATCTAACAAGCCTTTTGAGGTTACAGTCTTGCGATTTGTGCTTAATTTTGCCGAAACCCGATTATAAACATCAACCTTTTTGCCTTCCACTTTCACCTCTCCAACTTTTACACTGTCTTTACTTGTTACAGTTTCTGTGTTGGAATTCATGAAAGTTTGCCCAACTATAAAGTCGTCAAATTGCAATTTTACAATATGGTCAGGATTTTGCAAACCTGCTGCAACAGCTTCATTAGGCGTATAAAACCGCACAAATTCATTCATTCGTGGATTTGTGCTAATATATTCATAAATTTTGTTGCGAAAAAACTCATCACTTAGGGTAAAACTGCGAGAATTTACAGGCACTTGTTCCACTACAATTTTCAAAGTTGCATAAAAACGGGCTTCGTCCATGCGTTTGCGGGTGTCTTTGTAATTTGAAACTAAGTTTTCGGCAACCGTAAAATGCGACAATGCTTCTCTTGCAGTCATTCTATCTCTTGTTTCAGCCACCATGAGTTTGTCGCCAGCCTCATATCTTTCAGCCGCCGCTAAGTTTCGTGCTTCATTTGCCTCGTTCAAATAACTTGACGGACTTGGCACCAAACGCAAACATGCAGGACAACGCAAAATTTCGTCATGCAACCTTGTCAAATTTTGATAAGAGTTCAAAACTCCTTCCCATTTAAACCTTTCATTCGAACTTCGCAGCCTGTCAATATTGCTCATGTTCCAATTTAATGCCAAGGGATAAGCCTCACGCAAGGTTGCAGTGGCGTTTTTATTATCAGGACTACTTCGCAACCGATTTACAGCTTGCAAAACGGCTTCTTCATAATTGCCACGTTGTAAAGCACCTTTTCCAGACGAACAAGAGGAAATAATGGCAATGACAGAGATAAAAATAAAAATATTGGCTAAAAATTTCATAAATTTTGGTATTTTGATGTGTGTAATAAATTCACAGACTGAAGTCTATGATACATTTTTTGATACATTCTTTGTTGCAATTTGCAAAAAAAACGAATGAAATGAATAAATTTCAGCTATATTTGTAAGAAATAAATATGAAATATAATGTATGAAATATAATGTATGAAATAGGAAATTAACTTATTTCATAATTCCTATTTCATAATTTCATAATTTCATAATTTCATAATTTCATATTTCATATTTCATAATTTCATATTTCATAATTTCATATTTCATAATTTCATAATTTCATAATTTCATATTTCATAATTTCATATTTCATATTTCATATTTCATATTTCATATTTCATATTTCATATTTCATATTTCATATTTCATATTTCAAAATGTCTTTATATTTTCATATTCCTTTTTGCAAGCAAGCCTGTTCTTATTGTGATTTTCATTTTAGCACTTCTTTAAACCAGAAACCGCAAATGATAGAAGCCATGTGCAGAGAAATTGCCTTACAAAAAGATTATTTAACAAATAAACATTTAGATACTATTTATTTTGGTGGTGGCACACCTTCTTTGTTGGAAATCAAGGACTTAGAAAAGATTTTTGATACCATTTCGCAATATTTTAGTGTTGATAAAAATGCAGAAATTACCTTAGAAGCCAATCCTGATGATTTGACCGCAGAGAAATTGGCGGCTTTAAAAACTATTGGTATTAATCGTTTAAGTATTGGCATTCAGTCTTTTCATGAGCCACATTTGCGACTCATGAACCGTACACATACAGGCGTTGAGGCAGCAAATTGTGTGAATTTAGCCCGAAAATTTGGCTTTGAAAGCCTAAGTATTGATTTGATTTATGGTATTCCGACTGAATATTCTAAGAATGGTGAAAATGGAAATCATGATATTTGGGAAAATGATATTGCTATGGCTTTGCAATTTGATGTGCCACATATTTCAAGTTATGGTTTAACTGTTGAGCCAAAAACAGCATTGCATAAATGGACACAAACCCAGAAATTTATACCTGCGACAGATGATTTTGCAGCCCAAGAATATGAAATGTTGATGGAGAAATTAACGCAAAAAGGTTATGAACATTATGAAATTTCAAATTTTGCAAAACCAAATCTATACTCAAAACATAATAGCAATTATTGGAAAAAAGGTCATTATCTCGGCATTGGTGCATCTGCACATTCCTATAACGGAATTACACGACAACATAATATTGCCAACAATAGCTTGTATATCAAGGCATTAGCAAATAACGAATTAGCTTTTGAGAAGGAAATATTAACTTTGGAAAATCATATTAACGAATATTTGTTGGTAAATTTGCGAACTATGTGGGGTTGTGATATGGGTTTTTTAGCAAATACTTACAACTATCATTTTCCCGAAAAAATACTACAAAGCTATAAACAACAAGGCTTTTTAGAAGTTATTGCTAATAAAATGATACTTACACAAAAAGGAAAGTTATTAGCTGATAAAATTAGTAGTGATTTTTTTGTGTAGGTTAAAGTGGTTTTGGTTTCATCTGGGTTTTCGTTGCAAGTGCATAGTGAAGTTGCGGTTTTGAGAAACCGCAACCACATAAAATTAGTTACTCAATCATTAATTTCTTTGTTGTTCTTATGTTATCTGTAACAATATCAACTACATAAATTCCTGCGGTAAGATTATTTTGTTTTGGCACAATTTGAAAAGTATTCAGCATTGCAGTTTTCTGAATGGTTGTTTCAACAGTTCTTCCTAACATGTCATACATGGTTACTATCATATTATCTATTTTTTTTGAATCTCGAAGGACAACGAAAAAGCCATTTTTTGTTGCAGGATTTGGGTAAATTTCTGCTAACAGTGCCATTGTATTTTCAAAACTTAAAGTCTTGATTTGTGAATATGTTGTTTTGGTATCTATATCAACAAACTTCAAACGATAATAATTAACACCATTCATTGGATTTGTGTCTATCCAACTATAATCTGCAAAAGAACTTGAATTTCCTTTTGTTGTTATGGCTGTAATGGTGCTAAAAATTATTCCATCATTGCTACGTTCTACTAAAACGTGTTTAGCATTAATTTCTTGGGAAGTTGTCCATTCCAATAAGGCTTCTGTATTTAGTTTTCGAGCATTAAATGTAGAAATTGTAACGGGCAATATGGAAATATTATTAAAAATTACACCACCATCTCCAGTTGATTCTGCACAGAAATAAGAGTTTGCAGTCAAGGCACAATCTGAATTATCTGCATTTCTGCTACTTGGGCCTCCACCTCTTACAACTGTAAGATTGGCAGGGGTTGGGTTAATTTGCAATCGCAAAACCCCACCACCACCACCACCACCATTGCCATGACAAGTTGAAAAATCTACGTCACCACCTTTACCACCTTGCACATTTATTCTTAGTGTAGTTCCATAGACTTTTGTATCTAAAAATATTGCACCACCAGCACCACCACCACCACCAGCATCGTTTCCTGCCGTGGCTAATACAGAGGCACCTTTTGCTGCCATAAGAAATCCGTTTCCGTCAATGGCACTTGCCAACATCACAATAATGCCACCACCATTTGCACCACTTGTACCAAATCCATCATTTTGCTGTCCACTACCACCGCCGCCGCCTAAAAAAATTCTACCTGTTGTATAATCAAGTATTGCACCACCACCGCCACTGTTAATCTCGGTAATTGTGGGTGGCATTGAACCTGGGGCATCATCAATACAGTCGTTGCTGCTATCTGTTCCAGATGACAAACAATTCCATTGTCTTGCACCATTTGCACCTTTACCAAAATTTCCGCCGCCACCACCACCAGAGTTGTGAGGGTTTCCACCACCACCACCATTAGCCAATTTCCCTCTACCTCTATCATTAGCATCTGTGGTTATTCCTTCGCCTTTTTGTCCATATGTCATATCGTTTGTACGATATGTTCCTTCTCTACAATTTCCGTTATTTCCACCAATAATTCCCCCTTTAAATCCTAATCCTGTTACATCTACATCTGCTTGTAAGGTTACAGTCCCTGTGGCGGCAAGTGCTAATACGCCACCTGTTTGTGTGCTTGGATTCCATGCTTGGGCAGTTAAAAGTCCATCTACAATGACATTCGCATATTCGGGTACAAAAATTAATTGTACGCCTGCATTGGCTGTTCCTGCATCATAAGTATTGAGTAAGCCAGAGGTTAAATTTACTGTTGTTCCGCCTGTTACACTTGCTATTCTTGCTAATTCAAATTTTCCTGCATTATTATAGCTTGTAATATTGCCATAAGTTGCTGCATCTGTGTTGTCAATGGTGGCATTTTTCATTTGAATAACCATGACCCGATTTCCTGCTACAAAACCTGTATTTGAAGCTACTGTAAGTTGTGTTCTTGCAACATTAAGAGCTGAAACACTTGTATAACGGTTAATAACTCCCGAAATATTGGTAGGCGGTGTTAGGTAAAAACGTAAATTACTAATTGTTATATTTGATTTTTCTTGGAAAGGAGTAACTTCATTACTTGTATCATAAATTAGTTTTATATCATTTACTGCCATTCCAGTAGTTTGCATTGCTGAATTATTGACAATTAATGATGTACCTATCCAAATATCTACGCTATTTGCTGTTACGGTGTTTGCAACGCCTAATGGGTCTGTATAATTATATGTACCCGCAACCCTATTGATAACCCAAGTTATGGTTTGACGAGAATTTTGTAGTGGTGTAGAGGTAAATACTGTTCCATCTGGATTTGTGATAGAATATTGATTATTGGCAGCATCAATATTAAATTGTAATCTTGCAGTGGCAGTATTTCTTGTTAAGTCATTTGTGAAACCATCGCCCAATAAAATAGTTGCCACATTTGTATTTGTAGATTTTGTTTTTGCTTCAAACTCAAATTGTGCTACAAATTGCGTGGGTGCAGTGGTAAAATTAGTTGTTTTTACGGCATACACTCCACCTGCGATACCACGTTGCAAAACTACATCAGAACCATTATTGCTATATGCATAACTATCATCATCATTACTTGCTGAAATCACATCAAATTTTCCTGTAAAAGCAGTATTCTGATTAAAATTTGTGGTTGTTCCAGCAACTGCGGTACTTGTATTGTTGAAGGAGGCTGCTGCACCGCCAGGAGTATGACCAACTGTGGCCAATTTTACATTTAGTTTTATGGTGCTGACTGTAAAATTAGAATTTTTGACCGTAAGCATACCATTTACATTACGTGTTGTGCTTGGTGCCATTGTTTTTGTACTATTAGTAACTGTAAGGTTATAATAATCAATATCTTTGACAACTTGGGGGCAATTACAAATATAATCCACAGTATTATAATCAGCAGAAGCATTAAATATACCTGTTGTCATAAGATTTGTGCCATTGTCGTATTTCAAAAACCCAGTATTTACCCATGAAGATGCGGCTGATGAACCTTGCACAAGTCCAGCCGCATATACAAAACCAGAATTGGTAACTATTGAGCCAGCCGCAATAGTGATATTGCCATTAAACCTTGCAAGACCTGCTCCTGCAATATTTTGAGTACCATTAAAATTTGCAGTATTTGCTACAAACCTGCGTCCATTATTGGTTATTCCACCTTGAAAAATAACATTTGAAGCATTTGTATTCCAATCACCATTAATAGCCAAACTTGCCAAACCAGTAAAGGTATTTGTGCCTGTGGCATTGTTATCACTCAAATATGCACCATTTCCTGCTCCATAAGTTCCATAAGTTGTAACAGCAGCACCTGTAATAACAGTTGTACCTGTTACAGTAATATCTTGTATGTCTAATTCTAAGGTTGGTGCAGAAGTAATTAAAGTGTTTGTAACTGTAAGTAAATTTGTAACCGTTGTTGCACCTTGTAAGGTTTTTGTATTATTGCCTGTAATACTTAAATTACAATAGGTTGTACCTCGTACTCCTTGTGAATTTGCAGCATTATAATTTATAGTATTGCAATTTGCACCTGCATTTAAAGCTCCATTTGTATTAAAAGGCTGATTTCCACCACCATAATTTAAGGTAGTGCCTGCGGCTTGTGTCCAAGTTGAACCTGCGGCACTACCATCTAAATTTCCATTTATAGTAACAGTATTTGTATTGTTATTTGTAACTGTAATTGCTCCAGTAATAGTAACATCATTTGCAAAAGACATGGCATTTGCACCTGAAATGGATTGGGCTGCTGTTGTATTAAAGTTAGCTGCCCCTGCATTAAAAATTCCATTATTGGCAATTCCACCACGAAAAACCATATCTGTAGTTGTGGTAATTGTAGTTGTGCTAAAAGTACCACCCACATTTATTGTTACTAAACCTGTCATGGTATTTGTACCATTTGTGTTTGTGTCTTGGAAAGTGCCCGAAATACTTGTTGCTCCTGCCACTGTTAAGCTACTTTGTGCAGCATCAAAAGAGCCACCAGTATTCACTGTTAATGTAGCATTAAAAGTATTAGAACCATTGTTATTATTATCTCTAAAAGTGCCTGTAATAGTAGCTGCCAATGTAACTGTTAAAGTAGCTTCACGAGAGTTAAAGTCTCCACCAGATAAAACAGTCAGTCTATTATTTACAGTCAGAGTTCTATTATTATTATCTGTTTGATATGCTCCACCTGATGCAATGGCTAAAACCCTTACATCTCGAGGAGATGCGTTTTGTGTAATGGTATGTCCGTTTCTAATAACAACATCTATTGTTGTGGCATTAGGTACAGCCGAAGTTGTATTTGTAGGGTCTGTGCGTCTGTAAGCAGCTGCTGCAACAGCTACAAAAGCACCTTCTACCAAAACTAAATTTGTAGCATTGGTAATAGAGGCTATAATACCAATATAATTACTTGTACCATTAAAAATTGGGTCTCCAACGGTGAGTTGTCCTGTAAAATTTGTACCCACACCTGTAACCGCAGTACCATTTAAGGCAACTGTAATTGTACCAGTTGCAGCCACCGAAGCAGTCCAGCTGCCAGCAGTATTCCAATTTCCTGTACCTTTACTTATGGCTTGGCCAAACCCTTGAAAAGTTATTGCTACAAATAATACTAAGAGGAAATAAACATTATAGGATGATTTCATAAAAATAAAGATTTAATAAAAGTGAGTGTACTATCTAAGTATTTTACGAGTGGTTTAGACTGAATAATTTGTGTTTTAGAAACCAAATGCAAATTACAAGTTTTAAAAAATAAATATAATCTTTTCGATAAAATACGTGAAAACTTCGTTGAAAGTTATAAAAAATAAAACAAATTACTTTTTAATATTATTATAATAATTTGTGTGTTGTTTAAAATTTCAAATTTTAACACAACTTTCCAAGATTTTACTATCTTTGTAATAACTAATGTAAGTTGCGTAGTGCTTGTACCACAGACTTTGGTCTGTGATTTTCTAAAATTACAATTTGGAAAACCATTAAGAACACTTATTTTTAGTAAGTTTATTGTAAATTTTGCTAATTAAAGTTATGATAAAATCATAGACTAAAGTCCAATGCTATTAAGCTAAGAAAGTCTTTTTTAGTGCCTTTAGGCACGAAATATTTATAGCAAACGTATATTCTTCCTCCCAAAGTGCCGTAGGCACGACATATTTTGCCCGCAGTGGAACTGCTACGGCACTTTGGG
>JAYTNF010000049.1:0-40877 GCA_043748455.1 Cytophagales bacterium | reverse complement strand
TTTGTTTGTGATTATCCGTAAAATCTATGTTATCTGTGTGCCATAAAGTATTGATTTTCAACTATTTAAGTTATCATACATTTTTTACCACTACCAAATATAGTTTTACGGTTTAGAAAAATGAGGTTTAAAAACACTATTTTGGAATCATAAACTTTGTTATTTCCTTGATATTTACGAAATTGTAAGATTTCGTAAATATTTTTTATATTTTGCCAATAAAAAGAATATTCTTTATAAATTTAATCACATAAAAATTTGTTTGTCGCAATGCTATGATTTAATTTTAAAAAATAATTTTAATTTAAAAAAAAACTAATTTAAATATATTCTATTTGTTAATTTGTGTGATGTCATATCGTTATTATTTGTTTTTCTTACTTTGTCTGTTGTTATTAAGCAACAAAGCTATTTGTCAGCAAGCTGATGATGATAATCCAAATACGCCCAAATTTAAGATGACAAAGTGGTTACAACCTGTTGATTGTCAAGGCAAAGGAACAAGGTTTGAAACAGGGTATGTAAGTGTGCCTGATAATGATGACGTAATTATTACATTATATTTTCAAAAAATAGATAACACTTGGTTAATAAAAACTTTTCAACGTAATGGTACAGGATACATTCAAATAAATTTGACCGAATGTAATTTTACAGGCAATCATTATGGTTATGTCTGTTTGGCAAAAGATTCAAAATGTAAATTCCCAACAGAGCAAGAGGTTTCTGAAATGCATGCAAAAAGTTCTCAAGTACCTCGTTTTAAAGTTACTAAAAGAACTAAAAAAGACGATTGCAATGGTGTAAATTTTGATGAAGGTTATATATATTCGCCAACAGGAAAGCCTGTTGAAGTATCTATTTATATGGAAAAAAAAGATGGTACTTGGCGTAAAAAACACTACATTTTTAATGGCACCGGTAATTTAGCACTTGGCATTACTGACTGTGATTTGACTGGAAATTATAAATCAACTGTGCAATATATTGAATAGTAAAATTTTGTTTCCTTAAACCTTTATACTACTTTTACGTAAATATTCTCAAAAGTTATTAAAATACCTAAAAATATGAAAAAAATCATGCTTGCTCTTAGTTTTGTTGCCCTTGTTGCTGTTTCATCAAGTTGTGTACAAAAAACTTGCCCCACTTATGCAAAAAAGTCGGTAGTCGGAAATCACAAGTAAAAGTCCGAAAATTTATTCATGTTCCACAACAAACTCAACCTGTTTTTGAAGTTCACTAAAAACAATTTGGGTTTTTTTTGTTTCCCAAAAATAGTCATCATCTTCCTTCAGTTCAACACATTTTCTTATAGTTGCAATAACTTAGCTCAGAATGACAAAACAAACAAATAATAAATGTCATTACCAAACTTCAATATTTTCTTAGTATTTTTGCAGCAATTATTTATCTTAATTTTGTATGAATTTATTTCCTGTTGCTTGTATCAAATGCTATTCTCACAAAAAAACATATTTATTTTCGTTATGTTATCTCTTGTGTTCGTTATTAAGTGTAACATCTTCTGCGGAAAATTTTACATATAAATTAACAAATCAGCTTAGACACGATTTTTTTTATGATGATTCAATAAAATCACAGAAACGGCTTGACTCTGTTAAAAAAGTGCAACGAAATCGTTTGCTTATTTTTCCATTAGTGGCTTACTCTGCTGAAACAAGTTTTGGTTTTGGACTTGCAACAGCTTATATTTTTAAAACTAAAAAAGGAGACTCATTAACTCGTACCTCAACCATTCCAACTGGTCTAATTTATACAACCAAGGGTCAGATTATACTTGGCGTTGGTGGTAATGTGTTTTTTCCAAAAGAAAAATATCTTATGCGTTTTGAAAATACAGTTAGTAAATTTCCAGACCGTTTTTGGGGACTCGGTAATAATTCAAAGCAAGAAGCCGAAGAAGTATATAGTTATTCACAATTTTTAATCAATCCTCAGCTATTGAGAAAAGTTTATAAAAAACTTTTTGTAGGTGCTGTGTTTGAGTTACAAAAAATATTTGATATGGAATATGATAAGAATGGTGTTTTTGACAAGTCAAATGTTTATGGTAAAAATGGTGGGTTGAGTGTAGGTTTTGGCGGTGTAATTTCTTATGACACACGTAAAGATTCATACGCACCCAAACAAGGTGGTGTGATTCAGATAACAGCCATGAATTTTACTAAAAGTTTAGGTAGTGAGTTTCCTCATAGCATTTTGCGTTTTGATGTTCGCAAATATTTTAAGACCACAAGAACTCATGTCTTAGCTTTTCAAGCAACGGGAACTTTTACAGATGGAGAGGCACATTTTAGAAATTTAGGATTATTAGGAAGCTCAACCATGATGCGAGGATATTATGCAGGTAGATACAAAGATAATCATGCTTTGGCTATACAAGGAGAGTATAGAATGCCATTAATAGGTCGTTTTGGGGCAGTAGGATTTATGTCAGTGGGTCGTGTGGCAGATAAAGTTGAACATTTTTCCTACGAAAAGCTCAAATACGCAATTGGTGCAGGTTTACGTTTTGCACTCATAAAAAATGAAACACTAAATTTGCGTTTAGATTATGGTTTAGGGTTTAATGACGATAATAATCAAAATACTTTTAAATTAAATTCCTCAAATCTATATATTTTAATTTCAGAAGCATTTTAAAATACAAGGGAATAGCTGTCTAAAACTCAATAAATTTTTATGAGTTTTAGATAATTTTATAATTATTGTATTAGCAAGCTGGTATTACAATTAAGTAATAAATTATTAGCTAAATTCCACAGGAATTTCTATAATACCATGAGACTGTGCCTTTCCATTTTCATCTATATGCACAAAAACCATTTTTTCAATAGTAATAATTTGTTGGTGTGTAAATAAGTTACGAACATGGCACCTCAAAGTAATAGAGGAAGTACCAAGTGTTACAACCTCTATACCAATCTCGATGATGTCCCCTTGTTGTGCCGAACTCACAAAATCTATTTCTGACATATATTTTGTTACAATTTGGCGTGTATTTAGCACACAACGAGCATAAATGGCAGCTTCTTGGTCAATCCATGCCAATAAAGTACCACCAAATAATGTTCCACCTGCATTAAGGTCGTTAGGTTTGACCGACTGACGTGAGTAAAAACGCATAGTTTTGATTATATAGTTAAAACTACTTTAAATGTATGAAAACTCTATGAATACTACGCAATTTACATTACTTATTCATGAAATATAGCAAAGCCAAACGGTAACTTTCTACGCCAAAGCCACAAATTACACCTTTGCAATAGGCACTTAAATAACTTTTGTGCCTAAAACTTTCTCTTGCATAAACATTTGAAATATGCACTTCAATAACAGGAGTTTTTATTGCAGAAATTGCATCACCTAATGCTATTGATGTGTGTGTAAAAGCACCTGCATTAAAGATTATTCCGTCATAACTAAATCCAACTTCATGCAGTTTGTTTATCAATTCGCCTTCTATATTTGACTGATAATAACTAAGTTCTATTGTTGAATAATCATTTTTTAGGATACTGAAATATTGTTCAAAAGTTTGAGAACCGTAAATATGTGGCTCTCGTGTGCCTAATAAATTTAGATTTGCACCGTTGATAATTAAAATTTTCATAGTCATCATGTTAGTTTTCTATATTCCTATGTTCCTATGTGTTAAAAAAATTAAACACATAAAAATATAGAAACATAGTATTTGAGTAATTTTATTGACAATATCTTCTCAAATTTTCCATGCCTTCTGAAAATCCTAATTCTATTGATTTCTGTAAATGTTGGCAACTTTCAGGGCTGGCTTTGTCCGCATTTTTTCTTATCTCAGACATCGCCAGCACATAATGTGCTTTGGCTAAATCTGGTGCTAATTCTACACAATGGTGCAAATCAGCAATAGCTTTATCAAAATCATTTGCCAAATAGTGAATTTGTCCACGATTAAATAAAGCATTTTTATCTGAAGGATTTAAGGAAATAGATTTATTAAGTGTTGCTAATGCTTCTTTATTGCGACTCATCAGCACAAGCACCGCACCTTTGTTGGTGTATAAATCTGCAATAGTTTCATTCAAAACAATGGCTTTGTCATAATCTGTTAAGGCATCTTGTAATTGCGAAGTTTGGCGATAAACATTGCCCCGATTATAAAAATATTTATAATTTTTGTCATCAAGTTTTATAGCTTGATTAAAATCTTTTAGGGCTTTTTCGGCATTTCCCAGAGCTAGGAATGCAACACCTCTCAAATTAAAACCATCAGCAAATTCTTGATTTTCTGCCAAAACAATAGAAAGTTTATCTATAACTGCTTGATTTTGACCTTTATTTAATAAATTACGGTTTTCTTCTGCAATTTTTTCGTAATCAGTACAAGATGTAAAACAAGTTGTAAATAAAATTGCAAGAAGTATTAATGTAGTAAATTTCATGTGTTTAAGTTTTAAGTTTTGTAAATGCTATAAAAACCATGCAAAGGTAGTTTTAGTATTGCAATTAGTATCCAAATTTTATCGCAAATTTTATCCAAAATCTTAATTTCTGTAACTTTTTGTAATAAGTTATGATAATCTGCAACTAAACCATGATTATTGGTATAACAACACAAACGAATATGATAACGTATACGATGTGCTAAAGCCTTGTTTTCTAAGGAGTTACGATTTAAAATTGCAATTTTATGACAAATTCTTAATGTAGATTCGAGATGTTTATAAGCATTTTTGCTATAAAACTGTGTGCCTAATGACTGTTTCAATATACGTTTTTGCACAAGAATTTCGTCTATATATGAATACAGATAATTTCTCGAAGACCGAATCCAGAAATCAAAATCTTCATAACTCAAACTTTCGTCATAGCCTTGCAATTTGTCTAAAACTGTTTTTCGCATCATCATTGTTGGTGTGCAAATAAAAGAATGTGCTACAATTTGTGCATAAATATCGCCATCAGCTACAATTTTATTAGTCTTATTTTCATTAGTCTTATAGTGTTTGTGCAATATCTTAGAATTTTTGTCTATATATATTGCATTTGTAAACACAACTGCATAATTTTCTGCTAATTGTTCAAATTGCAAAACCTGTTTTTCTATACATTGTGGCAATAAAATATCATCAGTTGCCAAATCTATTACATATTTTCCTTTTGCAAGTTTCAAAGCCATATTAAATGCTTTGCAATTACCAATATTTTCTGAAAGTGAGATAAAACGAATGTGTTGTTGTGTAATTTTTATTGCTGCAATTGCAAGCCATTCTGTAATTTTTTTTACACTGCTATCTTGGCTGCAATCGTCAATAATAATCAATTCTATATTTTTATAGCTTTGATTATTGACAGAGTTTAGGGTTGCAACCACAAAATTTTCATGGTTATAACACAAACAAATAACTGTTACAAGTGGATTTATCAAGGTTTTAGTTTTTAGTGTACAATTACGAACTTTCCAAAAGTGAAAAAACTTTTGGAAAGTGTACTACTTTTGGAAAGTTTTTTTACTTTCCAAAAGTTATATTCTTTTATATTTTAATTTTAAATTTAGGAATTGCCGAAGGACTTTTATCTTCTTCCTCCAAAGGCAATGTTTCTACAAGTGCTGCAACTTCCTTTTGAAGTTCCGCTTTTCTTAGTGCAATCAGCTCCAAACTTAACTCTGCAACCGTTTTTTTACGGTTAGATTCCAACATAATCATCAATGCACCAATATAAAACGGTATCATCGGAATTTTATAACGCACCAAAGTACCAAAATTTCCAGAAGTCAGTCCTACCGAAAAAGAAAAAAAGATGGAGAAAAACAGGCAAGCAGGTGCTATGGGTTCTCGGATAAAAGTTTTGATAATATTGCTCAATTTTACTTTAATAAATAAGGTATAAAATGTAAATAATATGAAATAAGTTGCTTCTAAGGCTGAAAGAAACGCAAAAGGGTTTTTGGCTTCCCACAACCCAGGACGAAACAAGGTTACAATCACAGCTTCAGGAAAAATACGCACCAAACTTCCCATTGAGCCATCAAATTCACTCAAAGAATATACAGAACCTTCTTTGTTTACACTTTTCAAATATTTTGAAGTAACTTGTGTTTTTGCAGCTAAATTATCTATGCTGTAAGTTGTTCCTTCACTTAATCGCAAAATTCCATATATACCAAGTGTCGCTGAAATAACTAAAATAAAAGGAGCTAAAAATATTTTAAAAAAAGCTGATTTTATGTTGTCCATATAAGTTAAATACATCCAAATAGCCAACATAGGAATAAAAGCAAGTAAAATATAAATTTTTACAATATACAATATAAATCCCGCCGAAGCACCCAAAATTATATTAGATATAAGATTTTTGCGTTTAAGTACGGCAAAATAAAAGGCGTAAAATACCAAACCTAAGCAGCCAAAACAAATAGCATCTTTCATAAGTCCTGAACCCCAAAAAAATACCGAAGGAAAGTAAAAGATGGCAATGGCAAACCGTTTTACCATTTTAGGGTACATATCTATAAATGTCATAAACATTGCCCAAGACCCAAAAAAGCTAATAAGTCCAAAAAATTGTGCAATTACAAAATAACTACAGCCACAAAATATACTAAAAAATCCAACAGCACGAATCATAAAATAAGAACCAGCATCATTTTTCATATAAAACGAATTCCAACCTGCATATTCTAATAATTCGTAGGAAGGATTTTTAGCAATCGGCATAAAAACTAATTCAAACCATGCGGCGGGGTTTTTCCAAAAAGTGTTATACACATGAGTTCCTAACTCATGATAAAGTAAAGTATCACCACCACCATAATAGTATTGATAAATTAAGCCTAACATCACTGCACCAATCATTTTGAGATGTAAAGCTATAAAAAAATAAGGTTTTGTCTCTTTGGTTGTCATGCGATTTTTTAGGTTATACATAAAAAAATAGATGACCAACAAAGAAACTGTACCAGCAATATAATCGTAACTTGTGATATTGACAAACATCTTTTTGGGAGTTTATTTAGGAATACTTGTAAATTCTAATAGCCTACAAATTTAAGAAATCTAAGATATAGTTGCTATTTTATTTGATATTTACCAAGAAATATGAGGTGTTTATGAATAATTGTAAGTTTTTTATTACTTTCACACCCTCAAACAACTAACTAATGACCTATATGAGGCAGCAATTATTTTGCTATGTATTATTGCTCTTATTTTCATCTTTATCTCTTATATTTTGCTGTTCTCAAATAGGATATGCTCAAAAAATACGTCCATTCACAGATGATTTACTTATTGATAATCAACGAGTTATCATAAATTCTACATATCACCAAATTTTAGCAGACACTAATAGTAGTTATACGATTGAAGATGTTGCGAATAACTATAAAAATAAATTTATTGACAATCAAACACAAGAATTAGGCTTTTCAACAGACGTAAAAACTTGGTGGCTAAGATTTTCACTAAAAAATACAAATAATGACCAAGCTGTTACATTTTATTTATTAACAGATGATAACGAGTGGGCAAAAACAGAATTTTATGTTTATGATTCAATAGGAAAAGTTACTAAAACCCAATCAATACCTTCTTTTGGTTGGAGAAAAGAACAAGGTGGTTGGGATATTCCTGATAGCGAATGTAATACAGATAGAGTTACAGAAACACTCCCAATGGAGTTAGCTGCAAACGAAGAAAAGACGGTTTATGTAAAAAAAACAGCTATGTATTTACAGCCAAAACAAGGTAATGGAGTTGTACAACATGTTGTAAATGAGGAATTTAACGATATTTTGACTGATGAATTTATTTTTATTTTTATCATAGAATCCATGTTTTTGGGTATTGTAGCTATGATGACTTTATATAATTTTGCATTATTTATTTCAACAAAAGAAAGAAGTTATTTTTGGTATGTTTGGCTTATTGCAAGTTTTGGATTTAGTTTTTCGGAAGAAGCCTTGTACGAAATTGCTGCTGATGGAGGTTTGTTTTATTATAAATTTCTTGATTTTCTTAATGCCATTGCCGTCATTTTTAGTGTATTATTTGCAAACTCTTTCCTAAAAACAAAACAAAATTATCCTTTTTGGTATTGGAGCTTAAATATTACGAGTTTGATTCCAATACTGACTATTATATTGATTTTATTTGATTTTATTTCACCTAATTTTAGACAAAATTATCTAAATACAGTATTTATACCAAATACAATTATTCATTTATTATTATTATTTGGTGTTGGAATTAGAGGTGTTTTTAGAAAAGATAGCCATGCAAGCCTATTTTTTAGTGCAGGTCTTTTATTGTTATTTAGTTTATTTGTTTGGAATATTCATTTATTATCTGTTGGTGAGATTGCGGCAACAACATTATTAGGTTTTGTGATTTATTTAAGCCCAAAGCTAAGTTTTATTGTCATGGGGTTATTGTTTTCAAAACATTTAACAATAAGAATCAATGAATTACGCAAGGCGTTATTCCAAGAACAGTTGAGCAGAGAAGTTGAAAAGAAAAATATTTTTGAGCAACAAAGTTTTAGATTAGAAGAATTGGTACAACTAAGAACTGCCGAAATTGAGCAACAAAAGGAAGAGATTGAAACCCAAAGAGATGCCTTAGAAGAACAAAACGATAAAATAACCAAACAACACGACGACATTACTGCCAGCATTAATGCAGCTTTGAGAATACAAAAAGCTATGCTGCCCTTGACAAATGAAATTACAGCAGTATTGCCCGAAAATTTTATTTTATTTCGTCCACGTGATATTGTTAGCGGAGATTTTTACTATTTTTTTAATAATCAAAATATAAATAATAACAAAGAAATAGCAAATAATGTAACAAATAACCTAATTCACAAACATTTAGAAATCAGTGTTTTAGCTGCCGTTGATTGCACAGGTCATGGAGTCCCTGGGGCTTTTATGAGTATGATAGGCAATGAATTGCTAAACGAAATTGTGCAAACCAAACATATTACAGAAGCTGACCAAATTTTAAATCATTTGAATGCAGGTGTAAAACGAGTTTTGCAACAAAGTGAAACAGAAAACCGTGACGGCATGGATATGTCTTTATGCGTAATTAAAAGTATTGATAATCAAGTAATTGTAGAATATTCGGGTGCAAATAATCCCTTATATTATGTAGAAAGTTATTATCAACATCAAGAAAATACGCCTCTATTACCCAAAAATATTTTCTATGAAATTAAAGCCGATAAAACTCCTATTGGTGGCACTCAAAAAAGAGAACACTATTTTACAAAACATAGCATTACAATATCAGATTTACAAACAACTTTTTATCTTTGTTCTGATGGTTTTCAAGACCAATTTGGTGGAGAAAAAGGCAAAAAATTCATGGTAAAACGACTCAAAGAGTTTTTGACAACGATTGCACATTTGCCTCTTGAAGAACAAAAACAACATTTAGAAAATGTTTTAGATACTTGGAAAAATGGTTATGAACAAGTAGATGATATTTTGGTTGTTGGATTTAGGGTTTGACAAATTGATAACGACATTGTAAACTTGTAAAGCATCGCAATGCCAAACTATTTCTTTTTGTGATATATTTGTTGCAAAAAGTGTAGCAAATATATATCTTTGTTTTGGGGTTAGATTTTCATAGTTTTGTTTTCATAGTTTTGTAAATCAAAAATAAGATGCTTATTAATCTAATTTGCGTAGAATGTACTTTACACTAATTAACTTTTTTGCCAAATTTCATTTCAAACTTGAAGTCAAAAAATGCTAATTTCATACACCATATTTCTTATTTATTTTTAGCATGACTTACGAAGAATTAGCAACGGAAAATGAAAAATTACGTGCAGAAAATCAACTATTAAAAAATATTGATAGAGATGATTTTTTTAATATGACCACAGATTTTTTGTGTACTTTTTTTCGCAGACGTTTTTTACAAGTAAATCCAGCTTTTGTAGATGCTTTAGGTTATAGTAAAGAATATTTACTGAGTCATCATATTCATGAGTTTTTGCACCCAGATGATATTGAAGCAACTTTCCAAATCATTTTAGATTATATTCATAAAGAGGGAAAATTAAGCACACAAAATCGTTATCGTTGTGAAAACGGTAGCTACATTATGATTTCGTGGGATTTGTATGTGAAAGCAAATGGCGTTGCTTATGCTGTTGGGCGTGATATTACCAAACAATATGAATTAGAACAAGCCATAAAACAGTCAGAACAAATATTAAAATCACTATTTAATAGCAATTCTTATATTTTTGTTATTTTTGATAAAAATCTAAAAATTATAAAAATAAATGAAAATGCAAAACGTGCTATTCATTTGTTTTTGGGTACAGATTTGAAAAAAGATAGTACATTTATTGATGTTTTGCCAACTGACATTCATGAGGTTTCTTTGCAAAGAATTGCCTCCGTTTTTGAAGGTGAAATTGTGTCTTATGAACGAAAACTTACACATCGTTTTTCAGGTAAAGAATTATGGTTTCAAGCCACAATGACTCCTCTTTATATGGATAATGAAATATTTGGGGTTTGTTATGCTGCAAATGATATAACAAAGCACAAAGAAATGACCTTACAAGTTACAGAATTATTAATGCATGAAAAAACACTATCAGAGGAGCTAAAAACGAATAATGAAGAATTAAAAACAAATAATGAGGAATTATGGCAAAATCTGGAGGAAATGCGGACAATGGGAGAATATTTAAAATTGAGTGAATTTAATGCCCAAAAATCTGAAAAAGATGCCATTCTCAGTAAAGAGAGATTAGAGCATATTTTTGACAATTTAGATAGCCACTTTTTTTGGGTAATTGACCCTAAAACAGGACAAGTAGCATTGCTTTCACAGGGTTTTGAAAAGATATTAGGCTATGCCACCAAAGAAATATTAGATTTTGAAGATGCTTTACAAGAAATTGTTTATAAAGAAGATGTAGATACCCTATTCAAATTATATAAAGAAGCATTGCAAGGAAAAAGCCCACATAACCTTGAGTTTAGGGCTGTAACCACAACAGGAGAAATTAAATGGTTAGCAGCACAATCAAAACTATATTTTGATGAAAAAGGTGAAGTTTTAAGTATTGAAGGGATTGTTAGTGATATTACAGCTAATAAAATTGCAGAAATAACTCTCAAAAAAAATATTGAAGAACTACAAAAAACCCAAAAAGAACTTGAATATAAAAATCAAGAACTTGATACTTTTGTTTACAGAGCATCGCATGACTTGCGAGGCCCTATAACCACAATATTGGGGCTTTGTGATGTAGCAAAAATGGAAAAAGGTGAAGTAAATACTCAAAATTATTATACACAGATTAATGAAAGAACCCAAAGACTTGATGAAATTTTGAGAGAGTTAATGACGGCTACAAAGATTAAAGATGTAAAAATAATGTATCAACGTATTGATATTCAGCATCTTATTCATCGCATAAAACTTAGTTTAACAAATTTACCTAACTTTCATGCCGTACAGTGGGAATTGCAAATAGCTCCACAAATACTCATTTATACAGATGAAAACTTATTACAAATCATTCTACAACATTTGATTGAGAATGCTATTAATTTTGCGAGAATTGAAAATAACCACGCCTATTTGCGTATCACAGTGGAGGAAAATAAGAATAATATGTTTTGTTTAACAGTTGTTGATAATGGGCAAGGTATTCCCAAAGAAGCAATAGATAAAATATTTAATATGTTTTATCGAGGTAGTGAAGACTCGAATGGTTCTGGATTAGGTCTATATATTTTAAGAAATGCCTTAGAAAGACTTGGAGGTGCAATAAATGTAAAAACTGTTCTTGGCTCAGGAACTACTTTTATTGTGCAAATTCCTAATCAAAATTAGTCTTAAGTAATAGGACAAAATAAATGTATAACAAACTTTAGTCTGTAAAGTGTTGATTATCAAAATCTTAGAGACTAAAGTCTGTGGTGCAAAATATACTTTAAATCTGTCTTATTACTTAAATATATTTCTTAGCTTGTTTTAAAAAACTACAAAAACTAATTAAGTTTGTTTATTAAGCCTAATTTGATAATAAAAACTCCACACCCACCAAGATAACAATGAAACATGATATTAGACATAAATTTTTTGCAAACTGACTTTCTGAATAAAAACACAATTCTTGCCTTAGAGCAACAATTATTACCTATTTATCTCAAAAAATGTAGATGGTTTGGTGCCAAGGCAAGACCTATTCGCCATGTTGAAATTGTAGAATCTATTTTGATGATGTCGCATGAAGATGAAAAGATTTACTTTTTTGTGCTACAAGTTTTTTATCAAGACGCAAGCTCTGAATTATATCAACTACCATTTTCTTATACTATTAAAGATGCCGAAAATTTAAAAACTAATTTTCCAAAGGCAATTATTGGTGAATATCATAACCAAGAAAACATTGGTGTGATGTATGATGCCATGTATTCTGAAAATTATCGGACTATTTTGTGGAAACTTATTGTTGAAAAACAAACTTTGTTGAGTGCCAATGGTAAAATATTTTTTGAATCAGGAAGTGTATTGACAGATTATATCAATCAAAATCAAGCTAATCATGAAACTGCTCATCAAGACATTAAACTAAGTTCCAGAGTATTAACTGTTGAGCAAAGTAATAGTTCTATGATTTATAATGATAAATTTTTTCTTAAATTATACCGCAAGTTAGATAGAGCAATAAATCCTGACCTTGAAATTAATCGTTTTTTTGCCGAAAAAACTGACTATAAAAATGTTGCATCTTTTGCAGGTGCTATTGAAATTCGTGAGCCAAATTCAGAGCCGATTGTACTGGCAATGATGCAAAAAATGATTGAAAATCAAGGAGATGCGTGGAAATTGATGTTAGAATTGGTTGAAAATTTCTATGATAAAGTCTTAATATTGCCCGAATCTGAGCAAACAAAACCTCCTATTTTATGGGACGCATACCGTTTTGATTTCAAATCAATTCATAAAGATTTGCAAACTCTAATAACAAAAGATGTATATGAAAAAATAGTTTTGCTTGGCAAAAGAACTGCCGAAATGCACCTTGCCTTGGCTTCTAATTCAGAAATTGCAGATTTTGCTCCAAAAAACTTTACAAAAGAATATCAAAATTATCTTTGCGAACATTTAACAAAAAATGTTGAAGATAAGTTAGCCTTTTTGAAATCTATCCGCAACACATTATTGCCAAACGTAAAGGCTGATATAGATAAGGTTTTGAACTTAAAAAATAAAATTTTAGCTATTTTTACCCAATTAAAACAGCAACCTATTAGTGCTTTACGTATGCGAATGCATGGAGATTATCATTTAGGACAAGTTTTGTTTAATGGAAATGATTTTACTATCATAGATTTTGAAGGAGAACCAGCCACACCATTTACAGAACGAAGGGTAAAACATACAGTTTTAAAAGATGTTGCGAGCATGGTTAGGTCATTTCATTATGCAGTTTATGCTACATTATTGCAAAATGATAAATTTAAAAATATCACTGACAATAGATTAAATGCTTGGGCAGAAACATGGTATTTGTGTGCAAGAGGTTTTTACTTAGAAAGCTATTTTGCAACTATTGGTGATGTAGGACTTGTGCCTAAGGACAATAAGAGTAGGGAAGTTTTGCTAAAAGCATTTTTAATGGAAAAAGCTATTTATGAACTCTGCTATGAAGCAAATAACCGTCCAAATTGGTTGGTAATTCCGCTAAATGGTGTAATAAAATTAGCAGAATAGTTTATGCTAAGTTTTTTGTATCAAAATGTTTTAGAGGAATTTACTTTGATACTGACATTTTAAATTTGTTTTGTCATTCTGAGTAAAGCGAAGAATCTGGGTTATTACGTCAATAATTCAGATTTTTGCGGAGTGCCGACCACTTAGCTCAGAATGACAAATTTAAAATATCAGTATCAAACTCTTTGGTAATTTATACTTTTAAACAAGAAAAACAACACCATAAAAACCGCAAAACGTGCTAAAATATCACCAAAACGGACATAAATAGTCAAGTTTTCATTCATTTTTAGATTATTTTTTAATGTTGTTGTTTCGTTGTAATTGCTTTGTTGTATAATTTCGCCTTTTTGAGTAATGAAAGCTGAAATACCTGTATTTGCCGACCTTGCTACTGCCCGCCGAGTTTCAATAGCACGCAAAGAGGCAAAACTCAAATGCTGACGTGGTGCTGGCGAATTGTCCCACCAACCATCATTGGTTATCACACACAAAATATTTGCCCCATTTTTCACATAATCTGTAACATATTCGCCATAAATGGACTCATAGCAAACAATGGGTGCAACTTTTAAATTTCCTGCTGCCACAAAAACACTTCTTTCTGACTGTATTCCCAAATCTCCCACTAAATTTCCCATATTTTGCATCACTGTTTTTTGCAAAAAACCAATCACACTTCTAAGAGGATTAGACTCCACGCCAACTACTAACATGGATTTATGATAAAATAAAGGTTCATTTTTGGTATTCAAAAACATAGCTGCATTAAAAACATCATAATAGGTATTTGGGCTGTGATAACGTGCCGTTGGCGTTGGTTTTTCGGTTGCATTGTAATAAAAAGTATAGCTATCTGCACCTGTCAAAATTGACAAATTTGGAAAAGAATCTCGATATTGCGACATTCTCGAAATATAACCATTCACGCCAACAGCAGTTTCGTCAATATCATCATTCCAAGCAGTTTCGGGCAATAAAACTAAGGCAGTTTTATTAGTTATTTGTTGTCTTGTCAAGGTTAAAAATCTTTCAAATTGCTTATCAAAAGGCACATAACTTGTGGTATTGGTTTCGCCTGTACGTGCATTATATTGGAATTTTTGGGTATAAGTATCAAAATTAGGTTGCAAAACCAAAATTTCAACCTCTTTACCTTCTTCTTTATAGTTATAAAAGAGAAATTGCGAAATACCAAAAGGTACAAATAAAACAATAGCTAAACTAATTTTTTGCCACTTTTTTGTGATTTGTGATGTGATTTGTGTATTGTTTTGAGAATTTGCAATATGATTTGTGTTATTTGTGATAAAATATTGTGGAATATTCTTAAAAACTAAGTAATTTATGACCAAAACCCATGCAGAACCACCAAAAACACCTGTATATTCATACCATTGCACCCATGAAGGTGTATTTCCGAAAGCATTACCCAAGTTTAGCCAAGTCCAAGAGAAACCCCAATTTTGTGTATGCAAATATTCAAAACATATCCAACAAGCTATAAAAACCCATAACCCAAATTTATTTTCAGTTTTGCGTTTGATATATTTGTAAAGTATTACTGGCAATAACATGAGCAAGGAATTTGCAAAAACAGCAAACAAAAAAGCCACAATTCCAACATAATATAACCACCAATAAACCGTTAAATTCCATGTAATAAAAGCAAGATAAAACAAGTAATTTAGCTTGCGTTGTTCTATTTTTAGTAGTGCTTTATCTGTTATTGCACCAAATAGATTTTCACTTTGAGTTATCAATAAAAACAAAGGCACAAAGCCTATAAAAATCAGAAAAGTAAAAGGTTTATGCCAAGAAAGTCCCAATAACAACCCTGATAACAAGGCTAAAATGAGTTCTTTATAAGTAATGGCAAGTAATGTTTTTTTCATAAAATTGTAAGTGATAAATTCTTTAATTTAATAACCCAACGAAGTATTATCAGCTCTTGTATTATCAGAACCACCTTCTAAACTTCCATCAGGCAATATAAGCACACAATCCATACGACCCAATGGAGGCACATATTTTAGCGTATGTCCAAGTTTTATAAGCTCATTTTGCAACCTTTCAGGAAATGCTTTTTCTTCTAACATAATTTCATCAGGCAACCATTGGTGATGAAATTTCTTTGCATCAACGGCTTCTTGCATAGTCATTCCATGTTCCAAAACATTCAAAATAGTTTGATAAACAGAAGTAATTATCGTCGAACCACCAGGAGTTCCAAGCACCATAAACAATTTTCCATTTTGTTCAATAATTGTTGGAGTCATCGAACTTAGCATACGTTTATTAGCAACAATGGCATTTGCTTCACCACCAATAAGCCCAAATTGATTAGCAACACCTGGTTTTATGCTAAAATCGTCCATTTCATTATTCAGAAAAAAACCTGCACCTGCCACCATAACCTTACAACCATAATTTCCATTCAAAGTTGTTGTTATTGAAATAGCATTTCTATCAGCATCAACCACTGATAAATGTGTGGTTTCATAACTATCCATTCGTGTAACATTGCCTTGTTTAATGGTTTGTGATGAAGTTTTTTGTGTAAAACTAATATCTGACATGCGTTTTGTAATATAGTTTTTATCGAGCAACATCTCTTGTGGCACTTTATAAAAATCTGGGTCACCCAAATGCGTTGCCCTATCTGCATAAACCCGTCTTTCCATTTCAGTCATTACATGCATGGTTTTGGCAGTATTGTGTCCCCATTTTCGCAATGGATATTTTTCAGAAGCCTGCAATAATTGCAATAACGCAATGCCGCCACTCGAAGGTGGTGCCATAGTAATAATTTGATAGTTTTTATAATTTCCTAAAATGGGTTTTCTCCAAATAGCATGATAATTTTGCAAATCTTCATAAGTAATAATTCCTTTACCTTTTTGTATTTCTTGTAACAATAAATAAGCCGTTTCACCTTCATAAAAGCCTTTCCTCCCGTCAATTTGTATTCTTTTCAATGTTTTTGCAAGGTCAGTTTGGTAAAGCATATCTCCTTGTTTCCACTTTGTTTTAATAAATTGTTTAGGCAAGTTGATAGGATTTTGGGCAATAAAGTCTGCTTGATATTTGTCTAAATATTCTGCCTCATTTCGTGTAATAGCAAAGCCTTTTTCGGCAAGGTCTATACTTGGTTGCAAAAGTTCTGCCCATGTAAGTTTTCCGTACTTTTTGTGCAATTCTACCATACCATCAACCGAACCTGGCACACCTGCTGCCAAATGTCCTGCAAGACTTAACTGTATTTGTGCATTGCCTTCTTTATCCAAATACATATCTTTTGTGGCAGCTTTTGGTGCGGTTTCTCTAAAATCTAAACTCGTTTTTTCACCTGTATTCCATCGGCAAACTGCAAAACCACCACCACCAATATTGCCAGCACGTGGATAGACAACTGCTAAGGCAAAAAATACTGCCACCGCAGCATCAGCCGCATTGCCACCTTTTTTTAATATTTCAACACCAACCGCAGAAGCTAATGGGTGTGCAGAGGCTATCATGCCATTTTTGGCTATTGTTCCAAACACTTTTTTTGTATGTATGTTTTGTTGAGGAATGGGCTGGCAAGCCATAAAAAATGCAAGTAAAATAATGGTTTGTAGGCGTAGAAAAATTTTCATGTGTATGTAAAGGCTGAGAAAAGTTATTAATTTATTTCATCTCGCAAACTATTTATTTGTTCGAGAGTTAAACCTGTATATTTTGTAATTTTTTCGTTAGACTCGTTATCTGCTAACATGTTTTTAGCTATTTCATTTTTTTCTTCTTCTCTACCTGCCTCACGTTCAAGTTTAATTACTTTTCGTTTTGAAGCCTCAATTTTAGACTGTTCCCATTCGTCGGGCGTAATATTTTCATAACTTACAATTTCTATTGCCCTTTTTACACCTTCATTTGTTATATTTATAGTTGGATTTTCAGGGTGGTGAATACTCTCATAAATCAAATCTAACCAATCACGATAATTTTGTGGCGTATCATTTCCTTTATAATTTGGATTAAGATATATAAGTTCATGATTAAAAATCTTACGTTCTATTCCTTTTAAATTTTTGGGATTTAAGATAGAAATTAAAACCTCATCTTTATATATCTGTCTTGTTTTCTCATTAATTTTGTAAGGTGCTGTAATTACAACGATGGTATACACTGTTTTTTCAACTGTATAGTCTTCACTGCTACGTTGCTGCTCTGTAATTGCTTGCAAATGATAGTGTAAAAATCTATCAAAATTATGGTCATACTCCACTTTTTGAATTTCTATCACAATTCTCTTGCTACTATCTTCTGCGAAGATGTCATACTTAAAATTAATATTTCCTAATTTAGGTTGAAAGGCTTTTTCTGTTTCAATTTTATCAGGGTTTACTTCAATTCCAACAATATCTTTAACAAAAGCCTTAAACACAATTTCGTCTGTAAAGGCTTTTTTGAAGAAAACTTCGTTGTCTAATCGTGCTATTGTCATAAGTTTATATTTTTACAAAGATACAAAAAAAGCCAAAATATGTATCTTTATTTTGGCTTTACATCTAAATTATCTCTATATAACTTTATAATTATTTCTTTGCTCTATAATACATTGTCGAGCAATTTTCGGATTTCAAAACCTCATGTGCCATTGTTTGAATATGTGCAGGATTTACGGCTTGAATTTTAGCTAACTCCTCATTCACAAAATCGACATCACCTAAAAAAGCTGCATAAGCCAAGCCCATTGCACGATTTAACACTTCCATTTCTCCGAAAACTAAGGTAGATTCTGCTTGATTTTTCACTTTTTGCAATTCACTTTCTGAGGGTTGTTTTGTTCTAAACTCCGCTACAATATCACTTACAGCTTTATCAGCTTCTTCCAATGTAACACCATCATAAATTTTACCAGAAATTACCAACAATCCATCATCAGTTGCACCTGTAACAGAGGCAGAAATGGAACTAAACATTTTTTGCTCCTGCACTAATTTTTGATACAATCTCGATGATTTTCCACGTCCTAACAAATCACTCAACAAATCTGTCGGTGTATATTGGTAAGAAGTTCGGTTGCAAGTATGATAAGTCTTATATAATGCACTTGCAGGCACATCAGCAACAACTTCGAGAAAACGAGCTACAGTTTGGCGTGGTTCTTTTGGAAAGTTTTTTTCAATAACTTCACCTCTTGGAATAGGTGCAAACCATTTTTTTGCTAATCTTTTTACTTGTTCATAGGTAATATCACCTGCCACAACTAAATATGCGTTATTTGGCACATAATATTTTGCAAAAAATGCCTTCACATCTTCCATAGTTGCCTCCTCAATATGCGAAATTTCCTTGCCAATCGTACACCATTGGTAAGGGTGAGTTTGATAACTTAGGGGATTTAATTTTAACCAAACATCGCCATAAGGTTGGTTAAAATAGCGTTGTTTAAACTCTTCAATAACCACTTTTCGCTGAACTTCCAATACTTCGGGATTAAAAGATAAACCTAACATTCTATCAGATTCGAGCCAAAAAGCTGTTTCTATATTGCTTGAAGGCAATGTTATGTAATAATTTGTAATGTCTTGGGAAGTAAAAGCATTATTTTCGCCGCCTGCATTTTGCACAAACTCATCATAATTTTCTATGTTTTTTGAACCGCCAAACATAAGATGCTCAAATAAATGTGCAAAACCTGTTTTTTCGGCTTGCTCATCTCTCGAACCCACATTATAAAGCAAGTTTAGCACCGCCACAGGTGTTGTGTGGTCTTCATGCACATAAACTTTCAATCCATTATCAAGCGTAAAGTGTTTATAATCAATCATAAATAGTGTTGAGTTTTTAGTGTTGAGTTTTTAGTGTTTTCTTAGTCTTCTCAGCGTAATCTTTGCGAACTCTGCGGTTAGTTTTTAGTGTTTTTTTGATATATTAAAACATTTCATAATTTAAACTGCAATTTGAGAAAAAAAATGTTTATAACAAAGAAAACCTAATAGGTTTCTACATCAAACTTATTTTGTGTGATATATCCACAGAAATATTGCTTAAATAACATAATTTAACAAGACTATAACAAAAATATGACAAAATACTAAAAAAAATGGTATCATATTCGCACTTTCTTAGCAATAAAACACTAATTTTGTGTTGTTTTACATTTAAAATATTTTATAACCCCATTTTGTAACTTTATTATCACCCATGAGAAAAAAAATTATTGGAGCATTAATCGTATGTTTTACATTAGTTGCTAATTTTGCTATTGCACAACATACAACAATTAAAGTAGGTTATACAAGTGCAGATGCAGTTTTGGCTGCATTGCCAGAGGCAAAAACCATAGAAAGTGAATTAAAATCTTATCAAGGTCAGTTGGAAGCTCAAATGAAAAGCCTAAGTGATGATTTTGAGAAAAAATTTAAAGAGTATCAAGTAAAAGTAGAATCTTTGTCTCCTGCGTTTAGAGAAATAAAAGAAAAAGAGTTGCAAGCTGCACGTCAGAATATTACTGATTATGAGCAAAAAGCACAACAAGATTTGCAGAAAAAAAATCAGGCTTTGTTGCAACCTGTGTATGCTAAAATCCAAAAAGCAATAGATGAAGTTGCAAAAGCAGAACATTTTACACACGTTTTTAGCTCTGATGTAAGTGGTTTTCCTATTTTATTATATGCAGCAGAAGAATTTGATTTGACAAACAAAATCATTTTAAAACTTGGTGGTACTGTACCTACAAAAACTCCAGCAACAACAGGAAAATAATAAATATACTTTTAACTTTTGGAAAGTTTCAAACTTTCCAAAAGTTTGAAACTCATTTTAACTAAGTTTTAATCCAATCATTAACACATCATCTAATTGCTTATTATATCCTTTCCATTCCTCAAATTTTTCTTGCAATAGTTCTTTTTGTACACTAATATTTTCATGTTGCATGCTTTCCAAAAGTATTTTTAAGTTTTTATTCATGAATTTTTGCCCTTTTTCGCCTCCAAATTGGTCTGCATAACCATCTGTAAATAAATAAAATGTGTCGCCACTTTGGTAATTTATTAGCTGTTCAGTAAAATGTTTGTCAGTAAATTGCGAACTTCCAATCGGATTTTTAGAACCTTTGTATTCTGTCAAAATATATTCTTGGTTGCTTTCGCTATTTCCTATATTTGGTGTAATTATTTCAAAATTTTCTGTATGTATTTGTTTTGTAAAGTGCAATAAAGGTCGTTGTGCTGCTGCAAAAATAACTTCTTTCTTTGACTGAATGACCCGAATCAACGAAATATCCATGCCATCATGCACTTTTTCATCAGTATCTGCTTGTTGCAATAATTGCAATAACCGTTTATCTAACTCCGTTAAAATATGTGCAGGCGAATAAATATGGTTTTCATTTACAATTTGATTTAACAAACTATTGCCAATTAAGGTCATAAAAGCACCAGGCACGCCATGACCAGTGCAATCTCCACACGCCAACAACAAACATTTATCATCAATAACAGTCCATTGTCCATCACTTGGAATTTCATCTAAACTGTAACGTGGCTTAAATTCTGATTCATTTAAAAAAGGCTTACGGTCAGGAGTTCCTAATTCCAAAGAGCCATGCAAATGGTCAGTCATCTTGGGTTGAAATGCTCTTTCTAAGTTTAGCTGTTCCTGATTAAATGCTGTAAACCAGTAAAAATCTCCCGAAACAATATCTTTTGGCTTATAAAATATGAAAGAATTTGGAAAATATACTTGTATTTGGGTTGGCAATAAGGCAAATTGTATGCGGCGTGCATATTTTACACTGTCTGTAATATCTGCAAAAGCCCTTTCAAGCAGTTCTTTTTGCTGTCCAACCATTTCATTTTGTGCTGCTAACTCATGTTTTTGTTGGTCTGTTTCTACATTATATTTTCTCAAAAGTTTGTTGTCTTGCTGACGTTGCACATAAAAATAGATTAAAACCGCAAAAGATGCGAGAATTAACAAAGCAATAGCCAATAAAAAGTTACGTCTTTCTTCTGCCTCTTGCAATTCTATTTCGTGCAAACGGTTATCTTTTTCTAACAATGCAATTTTTGTTTCTTGTGCTTCATTCTCATAATTAGCTTGAAACCTCATAATATTAGCAGCTTTTTCATCATTGAAAAGCACCTCTTTTAGTGAATCATACACTTGATAGTGTTGCAAAGCTGCTTGATAACTTCCTTTTTGTTGATAAATCGTGGCTAATAATTGACTACTTTTCATGTGCCAATCTTTTGCACCCATTTTTGAGGCTGTTTGCAAGGATTTTAAGGCAAATTCCAATGCTAAACGGTTATTTTGCATCCCATTGTATAAGTTTGCCACATTATATTGATATTCCGCAATGCCTACTAAATAATGATTTTCTTCAAAAATAGCTAAACTTTTAACTTGGTATTTTAATGCTTTTTCATATTGCTTTTGTCGTTCAAACATTTTGCCCATGATGCCCATAGAAAATGCTTCACTTCGCCATGCTTTATGTTTTTGTGCCATTTGGTAGGCTTTTTGCTCATATTCTAAGCATAACTTATCATTTCCTAACTCATAATAAACCTCACCCATGTTCAAATACACAACAGATTTATAGGATTTATCATCTTTTATACCTAAAAATAACAAGGCTTTTTCTAAATAGGGCAAGCATTTTTCATATTCTTTGATACGTATATAAGTACCAGCAACCATATTCATTGATTTGGCTATTTTTAAACTATCTCCTAATTTTTCATATAAAGGCAATGCTTTGAGTGTATTTTCTGTAACCTTATCATAATTTGCTAACAAAAAATGCGTTGTTGCAATATCGCTATATGCTAATGCTATTAGTGTTGTGTGATGTGTTTTCTGTGCAATTCTTAGAGATTGCTGTGCATATTGCAAACTTTTTTTAAGGTCTGATGCTTGATAAATCAAGGTAAGTTGGCTTAGTAACTTTACTTTTACACTGTCGTTTGCTGTTGGTAGTAAACGTGAAAGACTATCTGCCTTTGAATTTGAGGTTTGAGCAAACGCAAAAGGAGGCAGCAATGACAAAAAGCCAAGCAAAAAGCAAGGCAAAAAATTTATAAAAGAGTTAAAAAAAGGTGCAGATGTAAGTATTCTTAGAAACATGATATTTTTGTTACCATGCAAAGGTATCAAAAATATGATTTGATACTATATTGTTCTATGAAATTTTTAGAATGTGTTTGATTTGAGTTAATTACCCAGCTTTTAGTTATCTTTTAGTTAGTCTAAATTTATAAATTTTTTAATATATGTAATAAGTTCATCTAAATTATTGACTTGATTTACATGATAACGTCTACACACCATATCTACATTACCTTTTTTCCAAAAACCTTCGGGACAACAAACCACAATTTTACCTGATTTTGCATGCAAACCAAACTCTAATAAGGAAATTGGAGACTGCGATTCTGGCAACATATTAATTACTACCAAGTCTGCTTGTTCCAATTGTTCAAGTTCCCAGCCAACTTGTTCACTAAATTGCGTGTCATCTGCCGAAAGTTTCCAAGACATATCCCAAGAATGACGGGTTGGATTTAGTAATAAAATATTTTCATTTTCCAAAGCCAATGCGACTGTTGTCTGCCAATCTATTTGGCTTTTTTTGTCGATGCTGCCTGCCAAGAAAACCCGTTTTTGAGTAGTTTGTGGTACAGGTTTGGGTGCAAATATCATGTTTTTACAAATTGTAGATAATATTTCCATATTGTATCCTTTTTTTGCAAATGACTTTCAAAAACTATACCTAAGTTAAAAATGCTACAAAATATGATATGAAAACCTAAGTAACTAAAAAAATCTCTAAAATTTATAGCATTTAGAGATTTTTTTGATTTTGTTTTAAAACCTATTATTTTACTTTAATTTATCTGCTTCTTCCACCAAATTTTCCCACGTAGTATTTTCGGCAGCTAAATATTTCTTAGCTTTGTTATATTTTTCGGTCATTTCTGCCAACTTAGAAACATCACCATAAACAGAAGGTTTTGCCAATTCATTTTCGCAGGTTTTAATTTGCTTTTCTAAATCTGCAATTTTTTGTTCTGTCGTTTCAATTTGTTTCTGAACATTTTTTAGTTGCTTCTGTTTCGTTTCTTTATCCAAAACTGTTTGACTGACTGCAACTTCAACTTTATCTTTTTTATCCTTTTTTGGTGCAGCATCTAAATCCATCATAGACCTGCCCATAGATTCTAACCAATACACAAATTCATCATAATTCCCTGGGTATTCTTTAATTTGCTGTCCTTCAAGATACCAAATTTTATTAGCAATACTTGCCACAAAGTGTCTATCGTGAGAAATAACAACAAAAGTTCCTTCATATTGGTGCAATGCCTGAATCAAAATATTGACAGATTGCATATCCAAGTGATTTGTAGGCTCATCAAGCAATAGGAAATTTGAGTTTGCTACTAAGGTTTTTGCTAAGGCAACTCTTGATTTTTCACCACCTGACAACACTTTAATTTTCTTGAAAACATCATCATTCGAGAACAAAAAGCAACCTAAAATACTACGCAATTCCGTTTCTGTTTTGCTCGAACCACACTCTTTCATCTCGTCAATTAAAGTATTTTCGATATTTAACGCCTCTAATTGGTGCTGTGCGAATAAAGTCATGTTTACATTATAGCCTTCCTTTCTTTCACCATCAACAATTTCCATGCCTGACATAATTCGCAATAAAGTTGATTTTCCCTTGCCATTTGCTCCGATTAAACCAATTTTATCTCCTCTTTCAATTTTCATGCTTGTATTTTTGAGCAATGATAATTCTCCGTATGCTTTCGAAATATTTTCTAATTCCAAAATATTACGCCCAGGTTGTTGGTTAAATGTAAAACGGAAATTAACTTTTGCTGCTTCATCTGCCACTTCGTCTATCAATTCTAATCTTTCCAATGATTTTACTCTTGATTGAACTTGACGAGATTTTGAGGCTTTTGCTTTAAAACGTTGAATAAATTTTTCTGTTTGGCGAATTTGTGCTTGTTGATTGTCATAAGCACCTTGCTGAATTTCTTTACGCAAGGCTTTTTCTTCCAAATAAAAAGAATAATTGCCCGCATAAATATTAATCTTTTGTTGTGCAACTTCCGCAATCGTATCACAAACATTGTCTAAAAATTCTCTATCGTGAGAAACAACAATAACAGCACCTTCATAATTAAACAAATAATCCTCAACCCATTCAATAGATGGCAAGTCCAAGTGATTTGTAGGTTCATCGAGCATCAATAATGAGGGTTTTTGCAACAACATTTTTGCCAACATCACACGCATACGCCAACCACCTGAAAACTGCGAAAGTGGTTTTTGTAAATCTGCAGTTTTAAAACCCAAACCTTCAAGAATTGCTTCTGTTTTTGATTGCATGGTGTAGCCATCAAGCCCTTCAAATTCCATTTGTGCCTTTGTTAATTTGTCTAACAAAGCATCTGTATATTCGATTTCCATTTCTGCTAAAATGGCATCAATATCTTTTTGCAACTTTACTTCACGATAAAAAGCCTCCATAGCAACTGATAAAATACTATCATCAGATTGGTATGAAAGTAAATCTTGATTAAGAAATGCAATGGTGCAATCTCCACTGCGTGAAATATTGCCACCATCTGCTTGATATTCTCCATCAATAAGGCGTAACAATGTGGATTTACCTGTGCCATTTGCACCAATTAAACCAATTTTATCTTTTGGTTTTACGTGTAGCGATGCACCATCATATAAGGCTCGACTACCAAAAAAGAACGAAATATTATTTATGCTCAACATAACCGCAAAGGTACGACTTTTTTAAAAGATAGCAAAAAAATGTGTTATTTTGTAATAAAAATAGTTTTCCCTTGTTACTATATTAAGAAATCATAATTTTGCAAGACTAAAAACTTGGACAGTAAAATTGTATATTAAATATGGCTAAAAAGAAAAGCACTAAAAAACCACAAACAGTGCAATTAACACCTAAAAAATATATTGAAACCAAATGTAGGCAATTGCCCATAGACAAATGCTTAATGGATTTTACTGCTGGTTTTGTTTCTGTACTTATTGTACGCAAAATGCCAAGCGGCAATTTTATCATTGGTTCTTATTTGCTTGATACTTTTTGCTTAGGCTTAAAAGATACAAGTTTCCGATTTAATGTAGATGCTATTGAATGTGAGATGTATATAAACATGCATGCAAGTGCTTTGGATGATTTGAAACCTGCAAATTATGTAGAAGCACATAATTATATTTTTGGGGCAATTGGTTATGCCGAAGATTTGGGTTTTAAACCAAATAAAGATTTTGCACTCACACAATATATTCTCGAAGAAGATAATGATGCTATTGAATTTATTGAATATGAATTTGGAAGTGAGGGAAAGCCTTTATACATACCAGGTCCTTATGATGACAAAAATAAAATTGTTACCACTTTGAAAAGAACTGTTGGTATCGGCAATTATGATGTTATGTTGTCAGATGGAGATTATGGTGATGATTTTGAATTCGACTTTGATGATGAAGATTTTGATGATGAGGATTTTGATGATACAGAAGACATTGATTTTGAGGTTGTTGAAGATAAAAAATAATCAAATTGATTATTAGATAACCTTTTTGAGATAGCACTAAAATTACCTGATAATCAATTTTAGATTTTAATTATCACAAATAGCAAAAACTAAATAAATTGCTACCTTTGCAAAAAACTTTTAAGATAAATGTTGCAACGTATTTTTAGATATATTCATGCCTTATTACAATTTTATGTAGATATATTTTTATTCTATATAAACAACGGTTTTATAAATACTTTTAGAATTTTATTTGCTTTTTTAACTAATCAGCCAATCATTAAGGTAAATCATGTAGCAAAAGTTAGCAATAAGGTCATAGCACTTTTTTATAATGCAGAGGCTTATCACCGCATTACATTATTCCATTTCTTACATTCTTTTAAACAAATGTCTAAATTAATTGACACAATTCCTGCCCATGATTGTCGTTATATTTTAGATTTGGGTGCAAATTGTGGGCATTTTAGTGTTATTGCCTCTGAAAGATTTCCACAAGCTAAAATTTATGCTTTTGAACCTTCGCCTTCTTTGCACAGTATTTTGCATAAAAATATAGCAAATCGGAATATTGAATTGGTTGCAAAAGCTGTTTCAAATGAAGTTGGTGTAACAAAATTTCATGTAAATCCCGAAGGACAACAAACCAATTCTATTTTGGAAGCAAGTGTAGAAATGTATAGCAAAACTTACCAAACCATAGAAGTTCCACTAACAACTTTAGATGTTTTTGCAGCCGAAAATTATCTTACACATATAGATATTATCAAAATAGATTGTCAAGGTGTAGAAAGTTTGATTTTGAAAGGTGCAACAACTGTTTTGCAACAAACAGATTATTTGGTCTTAGAAATTACTTTTTTAGACAAAGATATTCAATGGTTATTAAATTATGTGATGCAATATTTTCCACATTACAAAGTTGTTAATCCTTTAATGTTAGGTGCAGATTTGGTGTTTAGCAAAAAACCATTTAAAGATTAGGTTTGTAAGCAGTTGTAAGTTTTTAATTCTTAATTCTAAATTACTGATAATCAAGTAACTATATTTAATTAGTATCATTCTAAACATCAATTAATTTAGAATTTACAACTACTTTTTTTATAAATCCTATAATTTTTATACTCTGCTAATCTAAAACCAAAAGTTCTTTCAACCCAATGGTGAAAACGATTTTTCAACGATAAATTTTTCTTGGTCAAATCAGGCTCAAATTTCCAATTCATTGAGGCAATGCGTTGTTCCATAACTTTTGGTGGACTTCCTTCAAAAAGTGCCAAAGAATCAACAGAGTTATAGTAATCAAAAGGTTTTTCTTCACTTTCTTTCTCTTGCCATTTAGCTCCTTCCCAATATTTTGTGTTAATTTCTGCTCTTTTCTGTTGCTTAAATGGCTCACGAACCCAACCATAATGATAAATATAAGCTTCAATTGGTTTTACAACTAATTTTTTATTGTCAATAGTTCTAAAACCTTGTGCATCTCGATAAGAAACAATATTTTTTTTATTACGAATTACTCTAATTTCATGCCGATACCATTGTCGAGAATCTGCAATATGTTGGTAAGAGCCAAAAAAATGCAAATAATGAAACAACAAACCATCTATTTTAGGATTATCTTTGTTATCTTGCAAGGCTTGTTTGATAATAGGTAAATATTTTTCATGCACAACTTCGTCGCCTTGAATATAAAAAGCCCAATCTGAATCTGGTGCAATAGCTGCTAATGCTTTGTTGGTTTCGACTGCCAAAACCTTACCACCTTCTCGCAGGCTGTCGTCCCAAATGGTTTCTATAATTTTAATTTTGGGTGAATTAATGCTTTGAATTAACTGCAAAGTTTCGTCTTCCGAATCACCAACAGCCACAATTACCTCATCACAAATAGGCAAAATTGATAAAATAGCCTCTGTAATTGGATAATCAAATTTAATGGCATTGCGAACAAAAGTAAAACCCGAAATTTTCATAATAGTTTGATGTTATAAATGTATGTTATTTACCGTCATAAATAAAATATGAACAAAATGTTAGGATTTAGAGTTTTATCAATGTTCTGAAACTATTTTACGGTTATATCAGCCAAAATTACGTATAATTGTAAATTTTGTATAATCTTTATGGAAAATAAAATAAAAATATCAGTTTTAATGGCGGTTTATAACACTGAATTTTGTTTAGTACAAAGAGCCATTGACTCTGTACTTAATCAAACTTTTCAAGATTTTGAACTTATTATTATTGACGATGGCAGCGAAAATGATTTTCAAGGTCAGTTACTCGACTATGTAAGGCAACATGAGCATAAAATTACTTATCTGCGTCATAAAAATAGCGGACAAGCTCATTCAATTAATCGTGGAGTTTTGAATGCACAGGGTAAATATATTACAATTATTGATTCTGATGATGAATATATGCCACATCATCTTGAAAGTTGTTTGAAAGAAATAGAAAATGTTGATTTGATTGCTTCAACTACTAAAACTATTGTATCCAAAATTGCTGACTATTATGTACCAGATAAACACGATAATAGCCAAATGATACATGTCGATTCTTGTATTTTATTTGCAACATTATTTGGTACACAAGACGTGTTTAAAACCTTAAAATTTCATGGCTCTTATGCCGCAGATGCACAGTTTTATGAATCAGCATCTAAAAAATATCGAGTTAAAAAAGTAGATTTACGAACATATATTTATTATCGCAATAATCCAAATAGCACTTGTGCAAAGATGAAAGAAAATTCTGTTAAGTCTTTGGTGTAGTTTGGTAACAAAATTTTTAAAACTGATTTTAAAATTTTAATCTAACATCAATCTTGTAAACAAAATATGTTTGAATTTTCTTAGGATAGCAATAATTTTTAGTAAGTCTTCTTTTTTTAGAGAGTCATAACTGCTTGAAACACAATATTCTTTGCCTTCCATGATAATAAAAGTCCAATGTTTACCGACAACTTCTATTCCATATAAAGGTTTGTTATTATTATTCTCTACTTGGGCAATCAGAAAAGCCTCTAAAAGTTGTGCCATAGAATCACCTGTTGGATTTTTATTTGGTTTATATTCCTGAAAATGAAAATAAGGAGAACTAAAAACATCTAAATAACCTTTTGCCACCATAAAATCAGATTTTACAGTTAATTTTGTTCCCTCTACTTTTGCCGAAATAATTTTATCAAAATAAGTAACAATACCATTGCCACCTACCAAATGACCTAAATCCAAAATATGAGTAATAAATTTCATTTTCAAGTCTTCCTCACTCCAACCCGATAAATTTTCCTGTGCATCAAGAAGTTTACGGTCAAAAATTCCCTGTTCCACCACATCAAATGATGGAGTTTCTACTTCTAACCACTCCTGCATCAAAAGTGTGTAATAAGTAGTAATTCTTTTGAGTTTAAACAACAATACCAACGAAGCTTCTTTGTATTGTTTGGCTTTAAAACTTTCTTTATTCATATTTTTATTAGTTGCCATCGTAATTTTTACCAAATATAGTTATTTTTTGTAGAAAACGCAATTTCATAACTCCAAAAACAAATTCCTAAAATAATGAAGTAATTTACACCTTTTCTAATATTTTTTACTCATATTTCATTCTTTCAAAATTGCCATTGCCTTATCAAAATCCTTACAAATCAAACCTTTATCTTTCATAGTTTGCAAATTTCCGATAAAACTTTCGCCTAATTTATAGCCATTGTAATCTGTATTTTTGTAACGTATATATATGTTTTTTGCTTCCTCAAACTGATTATCATATAAATAAGCCGTTGCTAAAACAGTATAAGCATCAAGACGTTTATCATCTAAGCTAATTGCACGCTGACTAAAATATAAGGATTTTCTAATTTGATTATCAACTAATTTATAACCAGAAATAGAAACATAAAGATTTGCTAATGTTTTGCGGTTTACATCAGTCTTATCTAATACATATAATTTTTCGTATAATCGGGCAGCAATTTCATGATTTTGCATGACTTCTTGTGCAAGTTCTGCCTCATCACCTTGTAGCTCAAATTTTTCTGCATAACGAAGTAAGTCTTCTTGATTATCTAATTTTGCAACAAGCAAATCATACATCGCACTTAGGTTGGCTTGTTGCATGGTAGAATCTGCTAAATTTTGTGCTTTACGCAATTTTTCATCAAAGTATTGAATGTAATCTAAGACTTCTTTGCTATTTTTTGTTTTTACAAAGTGCTGAATACCAATCTTTTCTCCTGCCCTTGTTTGCACTTCTGCCAATCCTATTTTTGCCCGACTTGTAAGTTTATTTACAGACTCGTCATAATTTGCGGTGCTATCTTGCAACATTGCCAAACCTTTTTCAAACAACTGTTTTGCAAAAAGTAACTTCACACTTTCTTTCAATTTTTCATTGCTTTCATAATCTCCTGTATAATATTCGGCAGCATCAATACAATATTTAGGATTTTTCTCTTGCATAAATTCCTCAAAATCAACATTAACCCCAGCTTTTGCCAAATCTGCCAAACTAAAACGTGCAACTCTGTCGGCAGATAAAAACTCAGTCCAATCAGCATACCAAAGTTTGGCTTCGTTATTTGCCACTGTTAAAACTGTTTTATCATCAGGTGAAAAACAAATAGAATTTACCGCAGATTCATGCACATATACTTGTGATTCGTACATGGAAACTTTTTTGTCATTAGTAATTATTTTTTTACTATAACTTAAATCACTATTCACTTCAAATTCTTCATACAAACGTGCAGTGCCATCAGTGGAAGCTGTTAATATTTTTGTGCCACTATTCGAAAAACAAACTGATGTAACAGGTCTGTTATGGGCTTTCAAAACCTGCACATTTTTATCGTCAAAACTCCATAATCGGGCTGTATTATCTGCACTTCCACTCAAAATTTGTTTGCCATTTGGCGAAACTGCTATGCAATTAATTTGTCCGTCATGACCTTTCCATTCTTTTTTTACATTGCCTTGCAAATCAATTTGCCTAATTACTTTATCAGTTCCGCCGAGTATCAAACTTTTTCCATCAGGCATAAAAGCCATGCAAGCTGCCCAACCATAATCGTTGAGCTTAATAAATTTTAAATCAGAACCATCTATTTTCCAAATCCTAACTGTTTTTGCAAAATTTGAGGCAGCAATATAATTATTATCAGGCGAAAAAATAACAGATGCCAGCGTATATTCAGTAACAGGAGTTTCAAAATTTCTAATTATATTGCCTTGATTGTCAGATATGTTAATACGATTGTGCAAATCTGATGACAATATCATTTTGCGATTTGGCGAAAATTGCACCCAATCTACATCTTGTAAAGTTGGCATATTTTTAAAAATATAGCCCGAAGAATCCCAAAAACTTAGACCTGTATTGCCATTAAAAGTTACAACAGAGTTTTCAATATGCGTTTTCATAATGCCCCGACCCATATGTTGAGTAATTTTAGGAACAAAATATGCACCTTTAATAAAAGTATTTGGCTCTTTATAAGTCAAAATTCCATTGCCCCGCAAATCTATAATTGTTGCAGTATTATCTTTGCTACCAGAAAATAAATAATAACCATCTTCCGAAAATTTCAGTGCCACAACCGCATCATAATGTATTCTAAAAGTGGTAATCACATCACCTTTTATGTTCCAAATTCTTATTGTTTTATCAGCACTTGCCGTTGCAATAGTTCTACCATCGGGCGAAAATGCAACAGCTTTAATGCTTCCTGCATGTCCACGAAGGGTTGAAAGTTCTTTTCCTGTATTCAAATCCCAAATTTTTGCAAAATAATCACTACTTCCCGTTAGCAAAAAATTTTCGTCAGGTGAAATATCAAGAGCATAAATTGCACCATCATGACCCATTAATTTTTGTACTTTTTTTGTTTTGGTATCTAGTATTTTTGCAATGCTATCAAAACCTGCGGTTGCTATGTAACGTCCTGATTTTGAGAACTTTGCAGACCAAGTTCCACCAACATGCCCTAAAATACTTGTGATTTTTTGACCTGTATTATCGTAAATCTTTACGCTATCTGCCTTCGCAAAACTTGCACTATCGGAGGTACAAACTAATAATTTTGTGCCATTATGCAGAATATCTATGTTTGTAACCGTTGTTTTATTGCCAAAATCAATATTTCCAAATAATGTACCTTCGCTATCCCAATATTTTACTGTTCCATCTTCTGAGCCACTCACAAAATAATTCCCATCACTCGAAAATTCTAAACTTGTAATTGCCTTTGCATGAAGTTGCAAAGCTGAAATATGACGACCTTTTTTATCCCACAAATCTATCACATTTGCCTCATTTCCTGTAACAATAATGTCATTATTTGGTGAGGCTGCAATGGCATTTACTGCAGCTCGGTTGTCAAGATTAATATAAAAAGTGTTATCACTCAAAATATCTCTAATCACATTTCTTACACTTGGAAATGGTTGTTTTAAGTAGGCTCTTTCTGCAATTCGCAAAGCTAATGCAGGATTTGTGCTTTGTACTTGACGTGCCAAAGCTGCTAATTGGTTAATTTCGGCACTTACTGCCTTTTCATGAGCATCATTTCGCTGGCTAAACGCATAAATCACACTGCCAACGGCAAAAATTAAAGCAACAACCGATGCTGCCAATAAAAACCGCAATCGTTGAATGGTTTGCACTTTTTCGGCTTTGTCTTCTGCAATAGATTTTTTGCTTGCTCTAATATATTCTACCTGAAATTCAGTCGGTTGCGGAGTTTTTTGATGCCCTTTACTATCCAATTCTAAGGCTTTTTTTAGCCATTCATCAGCCAAAGCATATTCATTGCCACGCAATAATAAGTCTAAACTTTTGTCATTTTCAAACCATGCGGCGGCTTTTTGTCCCCATTTTGTGTGTTTTTGAATATAATCTCTATCCAACTCCAAAGCCCGCAATAATTGCCCAAAAGCTGTATTAAAGTCTTTTCGCAATTCTATCCACTGCAATTTTGCCAATGCTGGGTGCAAAACAGGCAAGTTTATATGACTATTTTCAAGGTTATTTTCAAGTCCATCAATAGGATTATTTACAGTAATTGGCAACGGTTCTACTAAAACTGTAATAATTCTTTTACCTAATTTCACTGCTAAATTCACTTCGTCTTCGCAATATTTTGAGCCAACAGAAGCAGGCGAAATCATAAATAAAAAGTTTTCAGAACTTTCTATACCTTTGCGAATTTCCTCACCAAAATCAACACCTTCAACAATACTTTCTTGGTCAAACCATGTTGTTTTGCCATATAATTGCAGTTCATTATTCAATTTTCGGGCAAAATCTCCATCATTTCGTGAATAAGAAATGAAAACTTCGGTGCTTAATTGTCCTCGTTTTGCAATACTTTCTGCAATGTATTGTTCGTGATATAGATGTGGCTTGTGTGTAGCATGTAATTTGCCAATATTTAACCAATCTTCGGCAGCTTGCAAATTATAACCTCTCAATAAAATACTCGAATTTTGATTTTGGCGTTTCCATTTCAAAGCCTGCACCAACAAAACTTTATGTTGGTAATAATAAGTGGCATCATCATTCAATTCACTCAATAAATTATCTAAATCTGTCCGCAAATCATTTGCACTTTGATTATCTGTAATATCTATATAAGTAAGGCTTTTAATTTCTTCGGGAAACTCTGCAAATGACGTTGGCTGCACCAATAACGGTATAATTCTTTTGTTATAGTTGTTGGCATGTCTCAAACAATTTCTAAAAAAATCATTTTTTACGGTATATGGCGTAATAAAAAACACAAAATTATCCGTTTGTTCAATACCTTCTTCAACGGTTTTGTTCCAATCTTGCCCTGTTTTGATGTCTGTTTGCGGACTCCAACAAGTAATATTATATTGTGCTAATGTGCGTACAACTTGATTACGAAGTTCTTTTTCTGTTTGTGCGTGAGAAATAAAGGCATCACACAATAAATTTTCAGCATTTTTACGACTTTCACAAATAAATTCGGCGTGCAAATCTGATGGACGACAAGGTGCTTGCGTTGTTTGCACTCTTGTTTTGCCATGCTCGACAATAATTTCAGTAAATTCTTTGTTTAACAGCCATTTTTCTGCTCTTTTTCGTTCCTCTCCAACCAATAAATAAGTCGTTTTTTTCTGTTCTCTTTCCCAATGCAATGCCCTTAATAATACTTCTGTATGCTTTTCTACATATTCTTCATTAATTTTAACCAATTCTAACAAACCCTGATAGGCTTTTTCAAAACCATCAATATCATTCCATTCTTGTTGTGGTTTAGAAAAATCTGGCTGTTCACGTGCATAAATCCAATTTAATTTTTGCACAGTTGGGTGCATTTTATCATAATCCGAATCAACATGCAGCATTGGAATAATTCTTTTATTATATTTTACTGCCAACTCAATTTCTTTTAGGCAATAAATAGAAGCCACCGCATGAGGTGCTATAATATAAATGAAATTATGTGCAGTTAAAATTCCTTCATCAATTTGCTCTTGAAAATCCACACCTAATGGAATATCGTTTTGGTCAAACCACACATCATAGCCTTCTGCCATGAGTTTGTCATGCAATTTTGTAGCAAAATATTTGCTTTCTTTTCTACCGTAAGAGATGAAAATATCAGGCATTCTTAAATTTAGTTTTGTGTGTTTATCTTTGTAAATTGATTTTATGCAATGTAATAAATTTTGGAAATAATAGCAATTTCTTACTACTTTTAAGATTTATGCCTTTTGTCAATGAAAGTAACCTTATTTTAGATGTTTTTTTGGCAAAACTATTTATAGATGTTTCATTTATCAAAACTCACTTTTTATTTATCTAAAAATTATCATATTTTTGCAATTAAATAATCAAAATGTGATATAATGGAGTTGTAAATACTATTATAACTATTTGATTATCAGGAATTTAATTTTATATTTCATACATCATATTTCATATTCCTCATGACTTTACATTGGATAGATTGGGCAGTTATTATTGCTTATTTGATTTTTTCTTTGGCTATTGGTTTTTATTATGCAAAGCAAGCAGGCAAAAATACCGAAAACTATTTTCTTGGAGGTCGCAAATTGTCATGGTTCATGGCAGGAACTTCGATGGTTGCCACAACTTTTGCTGCTGATACGCCATTATTAGTTACAGAATTGGTAGTGCAACATGGAATTAGTGGAAATTGGTTGTGGTGGAATGCGGTTATTGGTGGAATTTTGACAACTTTTTTCTTTGCTGATTTGTGGCGACGTGCCAATATTGTAACAGATATAGAACTCATAGAAAAACGATATTCGGGCAAAGAAGCAAGTTTTTTGAGAGGTTTTAAAGCTATTTACATGGGAGTTTTCCTAAATTCAGTAGTTATTGCTTGGGTAAACGTAGCCTTAGCAGCATTAATTAAAGTATTTTTCAATGTTCCAGACGAACAAGTTTTGTGGTATGTGGCAGGAGCTATGCTTATTACAGCTTTTTATTCGAGTTTATCAGGTTTTTTGGGCGTTGTTGTAACAGATGCTTTTCAATTTGTAATTGCCATGACAGGTTGCATTATATTAGCAATCGTAGTTGTAAATAGCGAGCAAATAGGTGGAGTTTCTGGTTTACAAGCAAAATTGCCGAGTTGGTCATTAGATTTTTTCCCACAAATAGACACAGTAGGCGAAGCAGCCAACACCACAGCCCAAGCATTAAGTATCAGTTTAGCCACATTTTTAGCTTACATTGGTTTTCAGTGGTGGGCAAGTTGGTATCCAGGGGCAGAACCAGGTGGCGGTGGTTATGTAGTACAACGCATGATGAGTGTAAAAACCGAAAAAGATGCAGTAAAAGCAACGCTATTTTTCCAAATTGCACATTACTGTTTGAGACCTTGGGCGTGGATTATTGTCGGTTTGTGTGTCATTGTTTTGTACCCAGAATTGCCTGAAACAGATAAAAAATTAGGTTATATTTTGGCTATCAAAGATTTTATGCCCGTTGGTTTGCGAGGATTATTGTTGGTTGCATTTTTGGCAGCTTATATGAGTACCATTTCTACACAACTTAATTGGGGAGCAAGTTATATTATCAATGATTTTTATAAAAGATTTGTAAAACCGCAAGCTACTGAAAATCAGTTTGTTATGGTTTCTCGTTTGGCAACTTTTGTAGTCATGATTGTTGCCATGATTGTTACCACACAGTTATCAACAATGGAAAATGCCTTTAAATTTGTTATTGAATGTGGTGCAGGTTTAGGTTTGGTGTTGATTATGCGGTGGTATTGGTGGCGAATTAATGCGTGGTCAGAAATTGCGGCAACACTTGCCCCTTTTGTCCCTTTTGGAATTATAACATTTTATAACCAAAATATTGCTTATAGTGGCACTCAACTTACAGAACAAGATATGCCACAAATATTATTTCCACACAGTTTTTTTATGACTATTGCCTTTACAACTGTTGTTTGGATTATTGTAACCTATCTCACAAAACCAACAAAATTAGAAGTTCTTGAAAAATTTTATAAAGAAATACAACCATCAGGATTTTGGGAGCCTATTCGTATAACAACAAATTTACCAAAACCTAATAGAAATACATCAGATTTATTTTTAGCATGGTTTCTTGGTATTGCTTTGGTTTATGCAATCTTATTTTTTATTGGAAAACTGATTTTTGGAGATTGGCTTATGGCATCTCTTTGTTTTAGTATTGCAAGTGTGTGTGCTTGGAGGTTGAATAAATTGTTGCAATCATAAAATATAATATCTATCGGAAAGTGGTTTTAGGATTACAAGAAATAACATTTCTTTAAGAAATGTTATTTCTATCTTGTTTTTACTTTACCAATAAAATTATGTATGTTTGCAGATTAACAAAACCATGTGTTTATGTCCGTTATTATCAACGATAAAAAATTTGTGCCTTTTATTACCGCACAACAAATTGAAACAAGAATAGCCGAACTTGCCAAACGTATTGACACAGATTATGCAGGTAAAAAAGTGCTATGTATCGGAATTTTAAATGGTTCATTTATTTTTGCTGCTGATTTAGCAAGAGCCTTAAATTTATCTGTTGAATTTACGTTCATAAAATACACTTCTTACCGTAAAATGCTTAGTTCTGGACAAGTGGATAAATTAATTGGCTTGACAAGTGAAGTTAAAAATCGTCATGTGTTGTTAATTGAGGATATTATAGATACAGGACTTACAATGAGTGAAATTATTAACGATATGCAACAAATGCAACCTGCATCAATGGAAATTGCAACTTTGTTATTAAAACCTTCGGCTTTACAAGAAGATTTGGATATTAAATATATTGGTTTTGAAATTGAAAACCGTTTTGTAGTTGGTTATGGCTTAGATTATGACGGTTATGGACGAAATTTAAAGGATATTTCTGTATTAGCCCAAGACTAAGGAATATGGTTGTATTTAAAATGCTTTATAGATGTAATCTTGCGAAATGTCGCACCATTCAAAAGATTACATCTATAAAGCATTTTAAATACAATTACAAGCAGTTATTGCCAAATAGTTTATTTTCCTACTAATTTTTTGATAACTATTTCGCAAATTCCACAATTCCTGTAATCTTCCCAAACTGTATTGCCAAGATGCACAACGTCTATTGCCTTCTTTATCAATGACCGAAAAAGGTAAAAATAGTATAAATTTTGCTACAAAAATTAATAAAACTGCCAAAAATTCACTCAGCCAAAAACGCCGAATAAAAGTTCTAAAAGTTTGTGGATATAAGCAATTTTTGTAAAATCCATGATAAATAGCACTACTTCCAAAGCCTTTTTTGAGTTTTTTGAGATATTCCCATGTTAATCGGTTGTCTGCCATGAGATGTTTAAAATGCAATTTTGGTGAAAAAAACAAGTCATAACCCAACAAACGAATCATGTAATTCATTTCTAAATCTTCGCCAGATGTTACTTTGTCTGCAGTCCGACCTAAAAGCATGCTTTCAAAACCTATTGATGTTAATTTATACCAAATTTCTTTCCGCATGGATAAACCTGCACCATATAAAAACTCTTTTTCATGGCTCAATATTTTTTCTGTTTCTGACATTTTCCCAACTGCATAACCATTTTTAAAAGTGTCATACCAAAATGGAATTTTGGTATTTTTGTCAAAAGTTTCTTCTCCCCAACCACCACAAGCACCAACATTTGGCTGGGTTTCAAAAATATCAAAAACTGTTTTTAAGTAGTTCATTTCCAACCAATTATCATCATCAACCATACAAAAATAATCGTATTTAGCCGCATTAAAGCCGCATTTTCTTGCATGAGCCAAGCCAGCTTTTGGCTCTCGTATAACTCGTAAAGGTGCTGTGATAAAATCTTTCCAATGCTGCAAAGCTACCTCAGTTGTATTATCCGTTGAGGCATTATCAACAACAATAACTTCCCATGAAATAGCTGCTAAACCTTTTTGGCTTTTAAGATGCGATAGTGTTTCACCAAGACGTGAAGCACTGTTATAACAACAAATAATAACTGAAATTCCCTGCATTTTGAGTGGTAATGAGATAGAAATTGGATAATGACATTTTTAAGATTACAAATACTTTATAACCAATAAGTTAAAAATTTATAATTTACAATCAAAAATTTATACCTAAAAACCTATAATTTGATAACGACATTTTAAATTTGTAGTTTAACAAAACTATTTTATGAAAATTTTAGAAACTACTTATTATCTAACAAATTTTGAATATTTGTTAAACTTTATAGCCAAAAATTATAGCCAATTATTGACTACTTGTGAAATTACCTTAATACAGCAATTTTTTCAACTTTCGGAGTCTGCACGTTGCCTATATGTGCGTATGTATAACCGTAAAGGCATTATTTTTAGAATTTCAGACCTCAAATATCAAGAAATTAAATCTACATCAGAAGCAGCACATGAATTATTGGCAAACCATTTTGTTACACAACTTAGTAATAAACATGAATCCATTTTTGCAGACTTACTAACAGTCTTTACAAAAAAAGAACTTCTAAATTTCATACAAGTTTATGATTTAATATTACACAAAACAAGTAAAAACTTAAAGATTAATGAAATTTACTACATAATACTTACAAAGATTTCATATTCAGTTTTTTTGGAATTAGCTGATAATCAAACAATTATCATTAAAAACTATGATAATAAAATCTCATTTTTCAAATTTTTATTCTTTGGCAATTCCTATCAAGATATGACAGATTTTGTGATGCGTGATATGGGTATGACAAAATTTAAGGAGTTTGATGAAACAAAATTTACACCTTTATTCCAAACCAGAGCCGAAGCAGAAGAAAAATGGGCAATTATTGAGGCTCATCAGACATTAAATACCTGTCTCCAAATTGCAGATAAAACGAGAAGCTATACAACGATTGAAACTTTTTTTAAACAATGGTTTATCAATCACAAACTTATTCATGAAACCTCTGCAAATACTTATCAAAGACTTGCAATTAGATTAGGTGAAATTTTTGAAAAACAGAAATTATATAAAAATAAACATACTTACTTAGAAATAGCTTTGCAATTTTATGAACACGCCACAATGCCACCAGCAAGAGAAAGACAATGCAGGATTTTAGCTACTTTAAGTCAAGTTTCGGGTCAAGTTGAAGGCAATATTGAGAATAATATTCAAAAAGCTTTATTAATTTGTGAACAAATTATTGCAAACCCTCAAAATGCAAATGAACTTACTTTTGCTACTGATTTTAGTGAAAAATTGCTCAAAAAAAACTTAAAAACCAAAGAAAAAACGCTAAAAACGGTTACAAAATATTTAAAAGAAGCACAGAGTATTTATATAGAAATTACACATAAACATGCTGTTGAAAATGGGGTTCTAAACTATTTTCAGCAACAAGGTTTTCAGGGAATTTTTGTTGAAAATTATGCTTGGCGTGCTATTTTTGCTCTTGTGTTTTGGGACATTATTTTTGATTTTAATATCCATAATCCCTTGCAAAAACGTCCTTCTGATTTTTACACGAGTAGCTTTTTTGAAAAACGTAAAACTTTGTTTATCAACCATTTAGAAAATATTACGAACAAAAAACTCTTACAAAACTTAATAGGAAAAAATTACCAAGAAAAATATAATTTTACCAATAGTTTTATGCAATGGCATGAATCTATTTTGCCATTAGCAACTTTATTTATCGAATTATTGCCCTTAGAAGGTCTGAAAATGGTGCTTTTAGAAATGGCAAAAGATATGCACAAAGGTTTAACAGGATTTCCCGATGTCTTAATTTGGAACGAAACTGAATATTGCTTGATTGAAGTTAAATCTCCAACAGATACATTATCAGCACAGCAATTATTTTGGCTTAATTTTTTTGAGAAAAACGAAATTAAAGCAAAGGTTTTGAAAGTAATTTTTCAAGAGAAAATTTTGTAGGATTAATTTGTCATTCTGAGCAAAGTGGGCGGCAATCCGCAAGAATCTGAATTATTTGTTTTGAATAATATTTCAG
>JAYTNF010000048.1:0-3149 GCA_043748455.1 Cytophagales bacterium | reverse complement strand
GGAGATTTGCGTTTTTCTTGGCTGATAGAGGCAGCAAAATGGTGCGAAAGTGCATCAATCATAGATTTTGCACCCAAATATGAGCCACCAATGCCAATAACTACAAAAACTTCGGCAGTTTTGCGAATTTTAGCAGCTACATTTTCTATTTCAGTTAAAAAACTTTCTTCGGTTGTCGAAGGCAAATCTAACCAACCAAGAAAATCATTTCCTTTGCCTGTTTTGTTGGCAAGGGCTTTGTAATTTTCGTCAATTTTTGTTTGAAAACTTTTAATTTCGTTTTCTGTTACAAAGTCTAATGCTTTGTGGTAATGCACTTTTAAGGGCACTTTTAAAGTTGTCATTTTCAGAGTTATTTTTTAATTATTTTGTTAATTGAATTTCTAAATATCTGATAAATAAGTTAAAACTTTCATTTTTTAAGCAATAATTTTCTATATTTTTTAATTTCTGAAATGTTTTGTCATTGTTCAGTAATAATTTTAACTATTTATAATTCTTGGAATTAAGTTATTGACAATCAATAAGTTATAAACTATCTAATACTTTTATAAACAAAAGATATTAACCTCTCATTTGAGATTAATATCTTTCATTATCAATATGTTGCAATCAATTACTCCCCTTTCAAAACCTGTATCCAACCTTTACAAGTCTTTCCACTTGGCGAAGTGAGCAAATAATAGTAAGTACCACTTTCTACATCTCCACCCCATTCATTTTGATAATTATCTGTTTTGAATTTGACATTACCATAACGGTCATAAATTTCAAGTTTCCAACCTTGTTCCAACATATCTAAGACAAATCTGTCGTTTTTGCCATCGCCATTTGGGGTGATAACATTGGCTGGTTTTACAGTTTCTATTTTTACTTTTTGGCTTTTGGTTTTGCGACAAACACCATTGAAAACCTCTAAAATAATTTCGTATTCTCCCGATTTTTCAAAACCATATTCTTTTGGATTTTGCTCACGAATTTCTACGCCATTACCCAAAGTCCATTTATATTCGCCAGTTCCTGTACTTTTATTCACAAAAGTTATTGCACCATTTTTACCACATTCCGAACTTATTTGCAATTCAAAATCTGCTTTAACTTCCTCTGCAACCACAATAAGCATTGTACTATCAACATAACAACCATTTTCATTCGAAATTCTTACACTATAACGAGTTGTTACTAATGGTTTTGCTATTGGATTTGCAATATTTGGGTTGCTCAAACCTGTTGCAGGAGTCCACAAATATTTCACACCACCTGTAACTTGCAAAGGCACAGTAGCACCTATACAAATAACTGGTTTTTGAGGCATTATTGTAATTTTTTTAGCAAAATCAACATCATTTCTATTAATTTTTATGGTTTTACTAAATTCTTTTTCACAAAATTGGTTAATGCCTTTCACTTTAATTGTATAAGTTCCTGCTTTTTGATAACGGAAAGTAGGCGGAAATTCTCCAATATAAGTCGAGTCATTGCCAAAAGTCCACTGATAAATTTCGCCATTTGATAAAATTGGACTAATACGCACCAACGGATATTCTTGGTCGCAACTTTCCAATAAAGCCACCGTAAAATCGGCTTGTATTTTTTGAGCAACACTTACTAAAATACTCGTATCACGATAACAACCCAAATGATTTGAAATACGCACTGTATAACGTGTGGTAGTTTTTGGAAAAGCTAATGGATTTGCAATATTTGCGTTACTTAAACCAATAGTTGGACTCCAATAATATTTTTGACCACCTGCTACTTGTAATTGTATGGTATCTCCTGCACATAATTTCTGCGTTGGCATGCTTGTAATACGTGTGAAGAAGTTATAATCTGCATTTTCCTGATAAGTTAAATTATAGATTTTTGTACGACTACAAACGCCATTACTTACTACTAATTTTATGACATAATTTCCTGCTTCGTCATATTTAAAGGCAGGTGGTTGCATCAAATTAGATGTTTGTCCATTCCCAAAGTCCCATAAATAGCTTGTATTGTTAGCATTTGTGGCAAGGTTTTTAATCGTTACAAAGGGAAATCTACTGCAATTATCACTTAGTACGACACTAAAATCATTGCTAATTGCAGGTGCAACAACCACTGTTAAAGTTGTATCTTTTCTGCAATTAAATTGATTTAAAATACTCACAGTGTAGGTTGTGGTTTGTGCAGGACTTGCCATAGGATTTGCAATATTCGCATTGCTAAGTCCGATTGAAGGACTCCAAGCATAACTTTGTCCACCATTTACTTGTAATTGCACAGAATCACCCTTACAAATGGCTTTAAAGGGTTGTATTGTGGCTGCAAGTACTGTATTTCGTCTAATATCCACTGTTCTTTGTGTAAAAGAAACGCAACTTCCATTATTGTAGGCGTACAAACGAATATTATAAGTTCCTTCATTTATATAACGAATACTTGGCTCTGCGGCAACTGATGTTTGCCCGTTTCCAAACTCCCAAACAAAACTATTTGCATTGATAGAGGTGTTTTTAATTAGAATAAGTGGAAAAGTTGAACAAAAATCTGTTGTTTCTGTCCTAAAATCTGCCGTTGGTTTAGGATTTACGGTTAATGTTACGGGAACATCCTTGAAACAATTTACACCACTACTAATTCTTACTGTATAAGTAGTTGTTACTGAGGGATTTGCCATCGGGTCTGCAATATTAGGATTATCTAAACCTGTTGCAGGAGTCCACTGATAAGTTGTGCCACCTGATGCAAATAACCTAATTGGATTACCCAAACAAAAAATTTGACTATCTGTTGCTCTTGCTTGGCTAATAGAATTTGCAACAACCGTAATAGCTTTTACAATTACATTTTCACAAGTATTTGCATTTCTTACTGTCAAAGTAATGTTATAATTTCCTGCGGTTGTATAACGAAATGGCGTAGGAACTTGGTCTGTCGAAGTTTGTCCATTGCCAAAATCCCACAAATAAGTAGCACCAACTGCCGAAACAGAAGTATTATTTAAAGTAATTAAAGGCATTGCAGCACAAGGCTCTGAAAACGAACTTGCAAAATTTGCAGTAGGCTTTTGGTTTACTTCAACGGTTACAGTTTCTGTTTTTTGACAAGTTCCATTAGAGATAACAACGCTATAAGTTGTTGTCGTACTTGGGTTTGCAATAGGA
>JAYTNF010000047.1:0-9868 GCA_043748455.1 Cytophagales bacterium | reverse complement strand
ACTAAGGTTCAATGAACCACCTTTTTGTAGTGTTATAGACATCTTTTTTGAAATATGAAATATGATGTATGAAATATGAAATATTTTTTTTAAAATATGATATATGAAATATTTTTTAAGTATAAAATATTTCACATTTCATATCTCCTATTTCATATCTTATATTTTAGACTTCTGTTTTGCTGTAAGAATGACAGAACGAATGATTTTTAGAAGTTCATTGCTATCTTTATGAATAGAAATAAATTGTTGTTCAGTCAAATAATTTGTTTGGTACAATAATTCGAGCCAATAACAACTTTCATCACATTCTTTTTGTGCTATTGCTAATTTATGAATGAAATCAGCTGTACTTTCACCATTAAAAGCCTCACGAATATTTGCACCAATAGAAGTACCAGAACGAAGAAATTGTTTTGACATCGTAAATTCTCTATTAGTTTCTCTTTGTGTGAGATATTGATAGAGTTTCACAACACGAATAGCAAGAGCAAAACTTTTTTCTTTGGTAATATTTGACATAAGAAATTTTCTGAAATATGAAATACTTTTGAAATATAAAATATGAAATATGAAATACTTTTTGAAATATAAAATATGAAGTATGAAATTTGAAATAATTTTGAAATTTGAAATAATTTTTGAAATATGAAATAATTTTTGAAAGTTTAAGATAATAACCAATTTATATTTCATATTTCATACTTCATATTTCTAATGTACTCCTCTTGCTGCCAAAAATCTTTCTGCATCTAATGCAGCCATGCAACCTGTTCCTGCGGCTGTTACAGCTTGACGATAAGTAAAATCTTGGGCATCACCAGAAGCAAAAACTCCTTCAATATTTGTACGACTTGTTCCCTTTTCAGTCAAAATATAGCCATTTGAGTCAAGATTTAAATAATCTTTAAAAATTCCTGTGTTTGGTTGGTGTCCAATGGCTACAAAAAAACCACGTACTGCAATTTCTTTGGTTTCTTTTGTTGCATTGTTGATAACACTAATTTTTTCTACTTCGCCATTTCCCAAAATTTCTAAGGTTGAAGTATTCCATAAAATTTCAATGTTTGGTGCATTTAAAACCCTTTCTTGCATGATTTTAGAAGCACGCATTTTCTCTGTTCTTACCAATAAATACACTTTTTTGCATAATTTAGACAAATAAGTAGCTTCTTCACAAGCCGTATCTCCTGCACCAACCACTGCAACGTCCATTCCACGATAATAATAACCATCACAAACCGCACAAGCTGAAACTCCTGCATTGTAAAATGCTTTTTCTGAATCTAAACCTAACCATTTTGCAGATGCTCCTGTGGCAATAATGACCGCAGAGGCTGTAATTTCATGTTGTTCGTCGACAATAACTTTGTGTGGATAACTTGAAAAATCTACTGATGTTGCCATACCATAACGAATATCTGTACCAAAACGGCGAGCCTGTTTTTCAAAATCCATCATCATATCAGGTCCTTTAATTCCGTCAGGATAACCTGGGTAATTTTCTACTTCGTTTGTTATTGTTAATTGTCCACCTGGTTGAGGTCCTTGATACAATATAGGAGTCATACCTGCACGTGCTGCATAAACTGCGGCAGTATAACCTGCGGGACCTGCACCAATAATTAGACATTTTACACTTTCCTGAGTCATGATTTTAGTTGTATAGGTTTTAAGTATGCAAATATAAAACTTTGTTTATCTTTTCGCAAAGTATTGTAGTTTTTTGTATCTTTACATTTATACAGTAAACTGTAACCAAATCATTTAACCAAACTATTTAATCTATTGTTACTAAATATGTTAGAAACCTTATTAGCTCCATTCTCATTTGCCCAGATTTCTGTTGCAACTTTCTTGGCAATTACATTCTTACAATCTGGCTTAGACAAGGCTTTTAACTTTGCTGATAACCTTTCATGGTTACAAAGTCATTTTTCCAAGACATTTTTGCGGAGTTATGTTCATTTCTTATTGGGTGCAATTACATTTATTGAAATTATTGCAGGGGTTTTGTGTGCGGTAGGTGCAGTAATGATTTTATTGACAGGCTCAAAAATGGTAGCTACTTATGGAGCTCAATCTGCGGCTTTGTCTGTTGTAATGCTATTTTTTGGACAACGCATCGCAAAAGATTATGCAGGATCAGCTTCCTTAGTGCCTTATTTTTTGATGTGTATTGGAGCTGTGTTGTTGTTCACATTTTAGGTTGTAAAAATGTATTATAAATAAACATACATTTCTACTACACCAACTACAATAAAACTAATACAATATTTAGATACTGACTTTTTAAATTTGTCATTCTGAGTTAAGTGGATTGCAGCCCACTTAACTCAGAATGACGAAGTAAGGTTATTTACTTTTTACACAACTCTATGCAAACCTTTAAAAGTTTTGTAAATATGGTTTAGCAATCTCTCACCTGTCTTTGTAGATTCAAAATCTGCATCAGGTTTTAGATTTGCGGCTTCTTTCACAAATTTTTTCATAAAAGTATCATAAGGATTTGCGGAAGAAAAGAAACTGCCATCTTTTTCAAATTGGTGTTCTTTTGCAGGCAATAATTGTCCCCAATTAAATTTTTGTAATTGCTTGCCATCTTGTTGAAAACTGCCGAGTGTAAACAAAAAAGTTTCGTCTGTGCAAGTAGCTTGAATTTGTCGTAACCAGCCATTTTTCACTGCTCCGTTTTCGTAAGAAAATCCAAAAGCCTTTGCATATTGATTAATATAACGACTTTCTTCGTCTGTAAGTGCCTTGTAATCAGGAATGTTGTCTTTATCTGCTAATCTGTTTGCTAATATTTTGATATTGGCATCTTGGGAGTTTTGCAATAGAAAACACATAGCATAAAAAGCTGTGAGTTTGTTCATAAAACGATATTGCTCATCTTGCCCTAAAAAATCGGCAAAATTAAAGTCAAATTTCCCACTTTCAAATTTCACACTTCTATGTACTATTTTATGTGTACCTTTTTCAGTATTTTTGTCATTGAAAAAATCATAAGCTGCACAAGCACAAAATAACTCAACAAGATGTGCTGCATTGCGTTGCTCTTGTCCACCTGTCAAAACTTTTTCACCTGTTCTACCTTCATCATAATTTACATTTCCCTGCCAACCAATATGATACATTTTTTGGTAAAGTTGCTTAATAGTTGGGTCTGCTTCATAAAACATGAATGCAGCTTGAGAATTTAACGAAAATTTATCAGCATCTGCAATCACTCTTTCAGTTGCAAGTTGGCTATTATTTGCTTTGTTAAATGTAAAGTAATTAGAAAGTAACGTAGAACCAAAGAGTAAATTATCGGCAGTATTGACACTCGAATCTCGCAAACGCATAGCATCTTGCAAGGCACGTGGAATAATTGGAATGGAAGAAGCACCTGTTCCACCAAAAATAGAACCGAAAATAAAGATTTTTACAGGCTGCCCACTTTGAGAAGCATCAGTCAATTTTTTGATAAAAGCACTTAAATCATTAGGTTTTTCAGCTTTTTCTCCACTTTTTATTGCCCTAATTTCATCTAAAATTGCGTGATACATCAAAAAAGAACCTACATGAGTTTGTCCACGATAACCATGTGCCAAATCAAATTCTTGCACATCTTTGTTAAAAAATAAACTTGTAAGGTCTTCATTTTGGCGGTTAATATTTCTGTCGGCACTTTGTCCGATTTTGCTAACCATTGTAAAATTTTTGTTAGCACCCGAATATTCAGGAGAAAAACGGTAAAGATGCAAAGCTGCCGAAAAGAATGAATCTTTTAGCAAAGCCTGTTTTCCGTTGCTATCTTTTTTGATATTTATATAGGTATCCACCAAAGATTCAGACTGACTTTTATTGCCATTATTGGTATCTGTATCTAATGAAAGAATGTTTATTTCTTTCGCATCTAACATACCTATTGCACACAAATGCGTAAAAGCCTCCATGCACCGCATACCTGTACCTCCAACACCAATAAGAAAAAGTTTCATTTTGAATTTTAAGTTACGAATTATTAATTATGAGTTGTCCTGTCTTGAAATAGTATGACTTAAAAAGTCAATCATAAGTTCACATTTTAATAAATTTATTACATGAACACAAGACAAGATAATGCTCAACGTAAACTTCACAATCGTATTTTTAGCAAAGATTTTAAAAGAAGTAAAATAATGATTAGTAACTTTGTACTCCATAAGCTGTATTACTGTTCACAAATGCTTAGCTAAAATTCAGTTCGTTATTATAAGAAAACTAAAATGCTCGTCTAAATGCAGTCAAAAACACATAAATCATAAGCAGTCTTGCAAGCTCTATTGTATGTAGAGTTAGGCTTCAGTCATAATCTCTGCATTTTGTTTGCGAAACAGTGCACCCTAGTAAATCTTTAGATTTGTCGTTTTATTTTTCCTAAACATCAAACTTACTATCAAAGTAATACTATACTTTCGCTAAAACCCTGTCTTTCAAGGTATTAATAGCATTATCAATCCGATTACAAACTTCGTCTTTACCCAAAACCGCAATAATTTCCATTAAATCTGCACCTGAACCAACACCTGTAATTGCCAAACGTACAGCTTGCATCACAGCACCAATTTTGATACCTTTTGCATCTAAAATTTCGTGAATTAGATGTTTTGCGTGTGCAGCATCTAAGTTACTTGCGTCATTTTGCAAACTTTCTTTGTAGGCTTGCAATACCGTTACAACTTCCTCATTCCATTTTTTGCTTACCACAATTTCGTCATAAGTTGTTGGTGCTTCAAAAAAGTATTTCCCTTCTTTATAAAATTCACTTGGAAATGTAATTCTCTCTTTCAAAAGTCCTGCAATTTTAGCAACTTTTTCGAGTGGAAATGTGATATTATTTTTCGCTAAATCCTCACTTAAATAACTTGCTAATTCTGTATCAGATTTTGCTTTGATATATTGTTGGTTAAACCATTTTGCTTTATTGATGTCAAATTTTACGCCCGATTTACCAATTCTTTCAATGGTAAAGGCTTGGATAAGTTCGTCCATTGAAAATAATTCTTGTTGTGTGCCAGGGTTCCAGCCCAAAAACGCCAAAAAGTTAATAAAAGCATCAGGCAAATAGCCATCTTCTCTAAATCCACTTGATGAATTTTCAGGTTTTTCGGGGTCTTGCCATTTTAAAGGAAATACCGAAAATCCAAATTTATCACCATCACGTTTGCTTAATTTTCCTTCGCCATCAGGTTTTAATAACAATGGTAAATGTGCAAATTGCGGCATAGTTTCCTCCCAACCCAAATAACGATATAATAAAACGTGCAAAGGTGCAGATGGCAACCACTCTTCGCCACGAATAACATGAGTAGTTTCCATTAAATGGTCATCAACAATATTAGCCAAATGATAAGTTGGCATGCCATCAGATTTCATCAACACTTTGTCATCAAGTGTAGAAGAATGTACCATTATCCAGCCACGAATCATGTCATGAAAACGAATTTCCTCTTTTTTAGGAATTTTTATGCGAATAATATGCGGTTCTCCTGCTGCTAAACGTGCTTTTACTTCGTCTTCGGGCAAGGTTAACGAATTTTTCATGGTTGTGCGTGTGATAGCATTATATTGTGGTGCAACAACTTTTGCAGCCTCCAATCTTTTACGCATTTCATCGAGTTCTTCTTTGGTATCAAAAGCATAATAAGCCTTGCCTTCATCAACAAGTCTTTGTGCATATTGCTTATAAATTCCTGCATCTTTACGTTCAGATTGGCGATAAGGTGCATGTTTGCCGCCATGCCATGGGCTTTCGTCAAGTTTAATTCCGCACCATGCTAATGCTTCTTGAATATATTGTTCTGCGTTAGGCACAAAACGGTCTTGGTCGGTGTCTTCGATACGCAAAAACATTGTTCCACCATGTTTTTTTGCAAATAAATAATTGTATAAGGCAGTTCTCACGCCACCGATATGTAATGCACCCGTAGGACTTGGGGCAAAACGCACTCTAACAGGTCTTTCCATAATTGAAGTATTTTTGCAAAATTACAAAAAATAATCATAATTCACTATAAACTATGTGGTAAAAAATTTACCACATAGACACATAGAACACATAGAAAAGTCTATGTGTTCTATGTGTCTATGTGGTAACAGATTAAACCATAGCACATAGTTTATGGTAATTTTTTTGAGACATTAAACAATAATAGCTATTTGTTTATAAATTGCAAAATAATTTATCACTCAAAATTTATTACTGAAAATGTCTATAAAAAAACTATCTTTATTATTACTATTATTGTGCATAACTTACATCACACAAGCACAAAATTTACCAAGTGATTTACAAAGCCCTGAACAATTTTTGGGTTATAAACTTGGCAGTCGTTATACGCATAACCACCAATTAGTGAGCTATTTTAAACATTTAGCCACAAATTCACAAGTAAAACTTAGGGAATATGGCAAAACTTATGAAAATAGACCTTTGTTGGTGGCTTTTATTGCCTCAAAAGCCAATATCGGAAAGTTAGACGAAATTCGTCAAAATAACCTAAAACTTACAGGCTTAGTTGAAGGTCAAAATGGGCAAGTAAGTGCAGAAACTCCTGCCATTGTTTGGTTAAGTTATGGAGTTCATGGCAACGAAACTTCATCAACAGAGGCAGCCATGCAAACAGCTTACGAGTTATTGCAACCACAAAATGCAAAATATTTAGAAAATACCGTTGTGATTATTGACCCTTGTTTAAATCCTGATGGTAGAGATAGGTATGCAAATTGGTATGTGCAGATGCAAGGTTTAAAACCAAATTCATCACCAGATGCCAAAGAAAACCGAGAACCAAGCACTTCGGGCAGACAAAATCACTATCTTTTTGACTTAAACCGAGATTGGGCATGGCAAACACAAACAGAAACGCAGCAACGCATGGTGGTTTACCAACAATGGATGCCACATATTCACGCAGATTTTCACGAAATGGGGGTTAATAGTTCTTATTATTTTGCACCCGCAGCCGAGCCTTATCACAATGAAATTACAGCTTTTCAACGCAGTTTTCAAGTAGAAATTGGTAGAAATCACGCAAAACATTTTGATAAAAATTCATGGTTATATTACACAAAAGAAAGATTTGATTTGCTATATCCAAGTTATGGCGACAGTTATCCTATGTTTAATGGGGCAATTGGCATGACTTATGAGCAGGGAGGTTTGGGAAAAGGTATAGAAATGATGGATTCGAAAGGCAAAATTGTTACACTTAGCGACAGAATTGCACATCACCACACTGTTGGAATTTCTACGGTAGAAATTGCAAGTTTGAATAACAAAAAAATTGTCGAAGAATTTAAAAAATATTTTGATAATGCTAAAAACCCTACTTCAACTTACAAAAGCTATGTAATTGCGAACACAAATACACCAAATAAAGTGAAAGAAGTATTAAAGTTTTTGGATAAACACCAAATTCGTTATGGTTTTGCTGCTGCAAATCTCACAACTGCAAATAGCTATAATTATTTTACCGCAAAAAACGAATCTGTAAATCTTAAAACTACCGACATTGTAATTCCTGTTGCACAACCTAAAAGTGCCTTATTGCGTGTTTTATTTAATCCAAAAACAGTCATTACAGATTCTTTAACTTATGACGCAACTGCATGGTCTGTGCCTTATATGTTTGGTATTCAGGCTTTTGCGTGTACAGAAAAAATTGCAATCAATACAAAAGAGAAACCTTTTGCGATACAAGCTGCGATGGCAATTCCCGAAAAATCACCTTTGGGCTATATTTGTGAGTGGAAAAGTTTTACAGATTTGCAATTTCTTACAAGTTTAATTAACGCAGGTGTGCAGGTAAGATTTGCCGAAACTCCGTTTACAGTCAATAAAAAAACTTACGCCGCAGGAACTTTAATTATTATGAAAGCTGATAACCAATATTTAGGCGATGATTTTGGTGCAAAAGTTGTGAAACTTGCCGATGCAATGGAACAGATTTTAATTGTGGCAGAAACAGGTTTTGCAGATTCTGGAATTGATTTTGGCTCTGATGCAGTTTATAAAATTACGCCTCCAAAAGTTGCAATTTTGTCGGGAAATGATGTTTCTACCACGTCTTTTGGGCAAGTTTGGCACTATTTTGACGAATTGCTAAAATATCCTGTTACAACGATTGATTTGAGTTATTTTTCTCGTGTAGATTTGAATAGTTACAATGTTTTGATTTTGCCTGATGGCAGTTATTCTTCGCTTGATGACGAAGAAAAATTAGCAAAACTTAGAGCTTGGGTGCAACGTGGCGGTAGAATTATTGCTTTGGAAGGTGCAAATCAACTTTTTGTAGATAAAAAAGACTTTGGTTTGAAGAAACATAAAGATGAAAAAGAAGAGGAAGCTAAGAAAGCTGCGGCTATAAAACCTGCAACCTTACTAAAAAAATACGGGGATAGAGAACGTAATTATTTGACTGATGTTATTCAAGGTAGTATTTATAAAACACAATTTGATAATACACACCCATTAGGTTTTGGTTATCCAGATTATTATTATACACTTCGCCAGACTGCTGATGTTTATGAATTTTTCAAAGAAGGTTGGAATGTGGCTGCGGTTACAGAAAATAGTTATGTTGATGGTTTTGCAGGTGCAAAGGCAAAGGCAAAAATGAAAAACTCTGTTGTTTTTGGGGTTGAGAATATTGGTAATGGCAGCATGATTTATTTAATTGATGATGTTTTATTCCGCAATTCGTGGCAAAATGGGTTTTTATTGTTTGGAAATGCAGTGTTTATGGTTGGGCAATAGAAATTAAAATTTTAAGACTAACATTTCTCTAAGAAATGTTAGTCTTATTTGCACGCTGTTTTATAGCTACTTATAAAGTTTCTAATATAACCAAAATATTATTTCTTCAATTTTTATTCCCTGTAAGGTAAAACACCTGTTAGACCTCCGCCAACGATAACAATACCAAAGTTATTTTTGCATCTTATATGGTAAATTAGTGATTAAAAAACAGATTAGGCTTGTAATATTGGTTTATTTGGGTTTTGGTGCCATAGGCACAAGATATTTTTCGCCATTGTTTGTACGACACAAAAAATTCCACTATACATGTCAAAGTTACCAAAAGAAACAACTTTTTTTGAGTTTTATTACAAAAAAATACACAATAAAACTGTCAAAAGTAGTCTTTCAATGCACTTTGACATTATAATAGAGTTAGCAGTATGGAAAACGGCTAAAAGGTATCAAACCTAAAACAAATAAACTCCAATTTCTCCTTCTTTTGACAATTCTACATGAACATGCTGCAAAATTGTAGTCGATAAAGCATAACCTACATAATCAGCATGAACAGGGAATTGATGATGCTCACGTTTGACTAAAACAACCGTTTGAATTTTTTTTACAGCAATATTAAGTAAAGGATTTAAGCCATAAATTAGTGTTCTGCCTGTATGTAACACATCGTCAATAACAATAACAACCTTATTTTCTACCACTGCTTTATCACAAGCAAGTTCATAAGAATTTATATTTTTTTGTAGACTTGTTACAATAATTTCGATGCCTGTATTTTGTGTAATCTGTTGAAATTCAGCTACTAAGAGTTTTGTTAATTGATTTCCATTAGGTGCTATGCCCGCAAAAACAATAGTGGTTTCATCAAAATTATTTTCATAAATTTGATAAGCAATACGTCTAATTTTTTGTAAAGTTTGTAAATCAGAAAGAATAAGGTTTTGTAATTTAGGCATAAAATATAAAGTTTTAAAGTCTATTGGTTTTAATTTGTTTTGTCATTCTGAGCTTGCTGGTGCGACATTTCGCAAGAATCTGAATTATTAATTTTGACGCAATAACATCAGATTCTTGCGAAATGTC
>JAYTNF010000046.1:0-11173 GCA_043748455.1 Cytophagales bacterium | reverse complement strand
CAACATTAAGGCAGGCAAAATTATCTAAAACCGCTAAAGGTATTAGGGTTGTGGCTATTAATCTATCTTCTGAATCTGTGTAGATAAATACTTTAATTATTTCTCCAACGACTGTATCTATTGGCACATATTTTTTGGGTAATAAAACTTCACCTTCACTTGTGTCTAAGTATAAGCCAAAAGGCACTTCTTTGACTATTTTTAATTCGTTATATCTGCCTACTTCGAGGGGTTTCATAGCTTATCTGTTAAGTTTTTCTATTTTTCTGCTGTTTTTTCTACAAACTTTCCGTTAGTAGAAATTTGATATTCTTTATTATTGACAAATTTCAAACCTAACAACTCATTATTTTTGCGTGCTGCATAATAATCCATGTTTTTCCATTGACGGTCAAATATTTTTATCTCAAAACCTATCTCTGTAATATTGCAACTTGCTTCTTTAAATGGAGTTCTGTATGCAACAGGTATTTGGTCAGCAATATTACCTTGTTTATCTAAACTAAACAAAATATAAGTAAAATTTCGGAAATTATCTGATACACTTGGAATAGAAGTTGTATCAAATGAAGTTAATAATAATGTGTATGCTGAAGTTTCATGTAATTGTGCAATATGTCGAAGACTTGAATAAAAATCCTTTGGTTTTAAGGCTTTGTCATATTTTTCTGTGATTGGATTTTCAGTATCTCCATCAACATACATACCGCCACCTTCATACATTTGTAAAGTTTCGTGTGGTGGCGTTGGGGCTAAGTTATAAGGCAGACTTTTTTTAGGAAAGTTTTGCAAAAAATACTCACGCCTTGCTGCAATTTTTTGTTCTCCTTCTGCCAAATTGAGTGCATAAAAGAGTTTGAATGCAGAGTTTTCTCTCAAAGTTTTAAGAGATTCGTCTTTTAAAATAAATTCTTTTGTAACTGTACCATTTTCGTAAACTTCTGTTAAAATTTGGATAACTTCATCAAATTTTTGCGTAGCAACGGTTGTTTTTATTAATTGTGGATAAATTTCCTTTGACGTTGGTGTTTTTAGAGCTAAAATATTATCAAGTTTTTTTGTTTTTGCTAAAATATGAGTGTTTTTCAACAACGTAATAGCTGTTTGATAAGCTAATTTTGCTTCTTCTTGTTCATGTGCTAAGTCTAACAAATCTCCTAATTTTTTATAAATTGCTACTGAGGGATAACAAGTTAGCACTCGTTGATAATAATGAATACTTTGCTGTAAATTTGAAATTTCTAAACTCTTTGCTTTTTCAAAAAAAGGTTTTGCCTTTTGTATTGACTCTTGTTCTACTTGCAGAAACTCTTGTGCTGCTACTCCTTTATCATTAGAAAGTTTTTGAATTATGGCTTCTGTATAGAGTTCAGAGGGTTTTATAAAATAATCTTGTGCTTGAAAAACAACAGTGCTTATTTGAGTGGGTGCCGTTTCTTTTGTATTTTTATTGCAAGAGAGCAAAGAAGAAACAGTAAGTAAGAATAAAAATAAATTTTTCATGTTGCTAAAAATTGTATATTTGAAAGGCAATTTTGCATTTTTTATATTACAAAATTACCTTTTATTTGTTATAATCTTACACCTAATACAGTAATATCATCACGTTGTAATGCTTCTTGTTGGTGGCTACTAAGAGCAAGTTCTAATAAAGTCCGTTGCTCGTTGATAGAAAAACTTGCGTGTTGTGCAAAAAATTCTTTAAATCTTTCTTTGCCAAATTTTAATCCTTCTGGGGAGTTTTGGTCTGGAAAACCATCGGAGCTTAAATAAATCATATCTCCACGGTTTAACAAAAGTTCTTTATTCGTAAATGGTTTACTTTTATGAATAACTCCACCAATTAAACGGTTATCTCCTCTTACATCTTGTATTTGTGTTTCGTTTTGTTTCACATAATACATTGAAGTTTTAGCACCTGAAATTGTTATTTTAACAGTTTCATCGCCATATTCCAAGCAACAAAGCATAATATCCATGCCATCATCATTAGATTTTTCATTTTGTCTTAATGCCAAAATTACACCTTCATCTAAATATTCAAGCACTTTTGCTGGCTCATAAATGTGTTGCATTTTGATAATTTCATTCAAGAGATTATTACCAATCATAGACATAAAACCACCTGGTACGCCATGACCAGTGCAATCTGCAACGGCAATAAATACTTTATCTACCTTTGTATTTGTTTCATCGTCTTCTTCAACAATATGTCCCAACCAATAAAAATCTCCTGAAACAATATCTTTAGGTTTGAAAACTACAAAATAATCATTTAGAGCTTCTGCCATACGTTTACGACCTGGTAAGGAGGCTTGTTGAATGGTTCGAGCATAACGAATACTATCTGTAATATGCTTATTTTTTTCTTCTATAATATGATAAGAATTTGCATTGGCTATTGCAATAGAAACATAAGAAGCCAGAGTTCTTAAAATTGTTAAATTATTATCGTTATAGGCATTTTCTTTAAAGCTCTGAACTGTAATCACACCAACCGGTTTCCCTTCTATTTGCAATGGTAAATAAATAATAGATACAGGCATGTCTCCTACTTCTAAATCTACTTTTTTGTTGCGATAATGCACATATTCACGGCGGTAATCATTAATAATGATTTCTTCTTTAGTTTTTAAACAACGAACTGCTAAAGCATTATCATCAGTCATACTATCATAATGGGTTGGCAAAATAACCCCTTTTTCTACAAAACCTTCAAAATCAACAGTTTTTCGTTCTTCATTATACACGCCAAGTCCAAAACCAGATGCGTCCATTAAAGTATTTACATTTTCATAGACTAAGGTACTTATTTTCTCTAAGTCCAAAGTTGAAGTAATTTTTTGTCCAATATCACTCAATACTCGGACATTGTCATAAGCCTTTTCTACTTGTTCTTTTTGTTTATTAATTTCAATATTTTTTATTGAAACAGACTGCATGGCATCTTTCAAATGTTCGGCTTGTACCAAAATTTCTTCTTTTTGTTGCTCTATTTGTGCAGTTCTTTCTGTAACCATTCGTTCTAACTTCTCTTTCTCTCTTTGTAGCCTGCGTGTGGCAAACCACATAACGAAATAAATAGCCAACCCAGCCAATATTACATAAGAAATATATGCCCATGCTGACCGATACCAAGGTGGCAAAACATTGAAAGTATAGCTAACCTCATCTGTTTCAACACCATAAATATTGCGTGCTTTTAGCTTAAATATATATTTCCCTTCATATAAATTTGTGTATTCTTTGCGTGTTGTGCTACTCCAAGGAGACCACGTATCTTCATAACCTTCAAGTATATGGCTGTATTGATTAGATTTTGCGTCATCATAACTTGGCAAGGCAAATTCAAATATTAGCGAATTATTCTGATACCCTAACAGTGGTATTTGCTCTTTGGTTTGAGTAAGATTAACTATTTTTACAATCTCACCATTTTCTTTCTTAAAATCTTTTGAAAAAACCCCAGCAAATAGAATAGAATCTAAATCCTCACCAATGAACACCCGACTAATAATTGCTTGTAATTTCTTTTGATAATCTTTTTTGACTTTATTATCAAATCTGTATAAACCTTCTGAACCACCAAACCAAACCACGTTATTTTGGTCAGGATAAATAAAGGTTTCAGTCATCTCGGGAACTCTGTAATAAGGGGTAGGATTCCAAGTATATGAACCATTTTGCTGATACTCTGCCACACCAAGCAAATATTCTCTACCTCGTTGCGAAAACAACCAGACATTGTTATTTACATCTTCTAAAATTTTTGTTACTTTATATGTTCCGTCTGCAAATTGTACCCCAAATTTTGTGTATGGAACAAAATTATCTCCATCTTCACTGTACCTTTTAATACCCTTTTCTGTAGCAACTAATATTTCACCTGCAACTTTAAAGAACACATTTTCTTTCAAAGTTAAACCTTGTAATGTGTCATAACGAGTTATGGTAGCTGTAGAATCAAATTTTCCATTATTTAAAACAATTTTTCTTATACCATTTAAATAAGAAGAAGCCCAAAAAACACCATTTTTATCTTCGGCTAAGGAACGAAAGTTATTACCTTTTTCTTTAATGATACCTTCTTCTTCCCATTTCCCATTTTTATACAAAAGTGCATATACATAGTCTTGACCACCAATATACAATCTTTGGGGGTTTGACAAAGAACGACATAATTGATAAGCCTGTGTACGAAAAGCAAATGTTACCTTAAAGTTTTTGACCTCGCCTAAACCATTAGCACTCACAATAAAAAGTTTATTTTCATAACCAACTTTCATACTCATAATATCCCAAACAGCATTGGTAACTCCTTCTACAACCTTAAAACTATTTGTGATTTTGTCAAAATAGAATAGTCCTAAATTTGTACTTGCATATAAAACTCCCTCATGTCTAAGTACACAATAAATAGTTCCATCTATTCCTTGCTTGTCTCCAAACATTGTAATTGGAGAATTTACCTCACTATAAATAATGCCGTTATTTGCTCCTATCCAAAGTCCATTTTGAGCATCATTTTGTAGAGAGTAATGTGTTTCTGTATGCAAACCATCAGCTTTACGAAGTTTACGTATAAGTTTTCCATTTTTATTCATTAGCACAGTTCCTACTCTTCTGATAATAATTGCATAAGTATCATCAACTTGGCGAATGCCTTGATAAAGTCCACCATTTTGTGGTATCAAACTGTCTATTTCGGTTGGAAATTTTGTAAATAATTGAGTAGCTCTTTTGTTTAAATCATATATTTGGAATGACTTTTTGATGCTATGTATTAATAACTTATTATCTTCGTAAGGAAAAATATTAGAAATAACATCTTTTTCATATTCTTCTGTAAATCCTTTTAGTGGGACAAGTTCATCGTTAATAATTTCACATACAGGCATATCCGAAGTTTCTCTTATTAAGAATTTCCCTTGTACGTGTATGCTATATACAAATCTTTTTTTAGGTGTCCATGATTTTAATTTGCCATTTGCCCAACGAAAAAGTTTTACACTACTTTGAAAAAAGATGCCTTCTCGTGTTGCCCAAGTACGCCAAATATCACCAAAATTTAAGTCCTCTTTGGCTAAGTTTTTTGCTATTGATTCATATTCTAATTTACCCGCAATATTTGGACGTAAATATCCAAACTCATTACTTGCTCCTACATAAATAATTCCATTATTGTCAATAGCTAAAGAACGGACATTTGATTTATTATTAATGGGAGTAACTCTCCAATTGACACCGTCAAATTGCAAGACACCTTCATTATTACCAAAATACATAATCCCTAATTGGTCTTGCACCACTGCCCAGTTTTGTGTGGCAGCTTGATATTGTTTAGGTAAAAAAGATTGCACAAATGGCTTACCTAATTCTTGAGCATACAAAAAACTTGTAATACTTAGCAGAGTTACAAGGAGTAGTGCAGTTTTAATGAAAATATTGAATAATCTTTGATTCATATATTTCAATTTTTGTCAAAAATATAAAAAGTAAGTTCTATTATCTGTGTTATATGATTAATTCATGCAATATATTCAATTTTTGTTTAAATTAACAAACAAAAATTAAATTATCTTAATATTTCAAAATTCTCATCATCACACGTCTATTTATTGCAGGGTCTTGGGAAACTGGTCTTGAGCCTCCAAAAGCCTGAGTTTTTATTCTACTCGAAAATATACCTTTGGCTACCAGAAATTCTCGCACACTATTAATACGTCCTATTGAAAGTTGCAAGTTACTTGCACGTTGCTTAGAATTGTAATTAGTTTCATCAGCTTCGGTATGTCCTGTAAGTTCGATAACAACCATTGGATTTATTCGCATGAAATTCAATAATTTCTGCAATTCTGCGGCACTTTCTTGTCTAATAACATCACTTGCCTTGTCAAATAACAAACGAATGTTTACAGAGTCTTTCAAACCAACTTTTTGTGTACCAAAATTAAGTTTTGGTTGTTCTTTTGGTTGTTCTTTTGGTTGTTCTATATTAGCATTGTTTGATGGTTTATTTGCATTCACATTAGCATTCTGAGGTTTTTTGCCTTGAGAGGTAGTTGGTTTATTATTTGTTATTTTATTATTTTGCTTATTATTTGTGGTTTTTTTTGCAATTTCTGGAGTAATTTGTGTGCTTTGCTTTGGTGGCGGATTATTAATAGAAACCCCATAAAAATTAAATTGATTAGGACCGTAACCTTCTACAATGTTAATTTTTTCTACTCCTGGTGCAAGTTTTGCAAAAACTAATTGAAAATCACGAAAATCTCCTTGTTTATTGAAATGATATTTTGCATCACAAATAGGAATATTTAGGGCTCTAATCAGCTTTTTTCGTTCCAAACTTAACACACCATTGACATAAAACTCTCTATTGGCACAAATCCAACTACTATCTTTGTAGGGGCACACATAACGCATGTCAATAATTGTTTCGGTTGCTGTTATTTCTACTTTTAAAATAGTAAGATATGCTAAGTTTTGCAAATCTGATGTTGGATTATAAGTAATTTGTCCAAAACTAACTAATGAAATACAATACAAGTAAATAAAAGATAAATATTTCATAATAGTAAATGATTATATTTTCACGCCAATAACTAACATATCGTCAATTTGACCTTCGTTGCCTTCTATACGCCAATTTTCAAAAGTAGAATCTAAAATTACTTCTTGTTCTAATAGCGGCTTTTGGTATATTTCTAAGAACAACTTTTTCATTCTTCCAGACGTAAATTTTCTATTTAAAGGTCCTCCAAATTGGTCTTGATAACCATCAGAACATAAATAAAATGTTGTTTCATTAACTACACTAATTACATGGTTTTCATAATATCTATCCATGCCATGTTGAGAACCTCCAATCGGCATTTTGGTTGCCTTGATTTCAAATAACTCGTCATTTTGAATATAAAACAACGCATTCATGGCACCTGCATAAGAAACTTGTTGTGATAAAGTATTTAAAACAATAATGACTAATTCCATACCATCTTGGCTTTCTGTTACATTTTGACGCAAAGCAAGGCTAATATATTGGTGCAAATTTCGTAGGATTAAACCTGCGTCATGAATTTCTTTTTGAATAATAATATCTGTAAAACCCGACATGCCTAGCAAACTCATAAAAGCCCCAGGAATACCATGACCTGTGCAATCAGCAGCAACTAAAAACTTTTTATGCTCAACGCCATCACACCAAAAGAAATCACCCGAAACAATATCACGAGGTTTGTTTAAGACAAAACAATTTGGAAAAAACTTTTTCAAATGCTTTTCCTCAGGCAGCATTGCTCGTTGAATACGTTTTGCATAATGAATACTTGCCATCATGTTTTTGTTTCTCTGCTCAATTTCCTCGTTTCTCTGTTCAATTTCTTTGTTTTTCCCTTCAAGCTGTTCTAAAATGCCATGCAATTCCTCATTAACTTGTTTTACCTCTTCTAAAGACTCTACTAATTTGTCCGATTTTATCTGCAACTCTTTTTCTAAGGTTTTGCGGTCTGTAATATCTCTAAAAAACCAAATTCTGCCTAAATTTTTCTTGCGACCATCAATAACAGGGCTTGAATAACGGTCAAAAACTCTCCCATCAGTCAGATTAATTTCATCACGACTGCTTTCTGATGGATGTTCATAAAGGTACATTATTTTTGAAAGAAAGCTGGGTACATCTGATAAGTTTGAAACCACATGACCAATCAATGGTGCGTCTTCTCCTAAAGCTGCAATTTCGGCTGGAATACCCCAAAGTTGGATAAAACGGCGGTTATAACTCAGAACCTTTCTGTTCTCATCAATAACCAAAATTCCGTCTATGGCGGCATCTTGCTGGGCTTTTAAAAGAGTTAAAGTCTTTGCAGGTGAAAAACTGAGTTTAGAAATTTCTTGCATAATCTTGATGTTACCTTAAACATGTAATGAAATTTTGCAATATAAAGAAAAAATTGCAAAACAATAATATAACTGTGTAATAATCAATATTTTACATTTATTTTGTACTATTACTAAATCATTGATAATCAATACTTTAGTAATAATTATTATCTAAATTTATGATTTTGGTAAAAATAGTAGCTTACAAACATACAGTTTTTCCTATATTAAAACAAGAGTTTAGGCACAAATTATGGCAATATTACAAAATTTAACAAAAGCTAATATAAGATTAATTTATAGATTGTTTTTTATATAATTAATTGATTATCAATAACTTAAATAATCTTAAACTCCTAATTAAAAACATACAATAAATTAGTTTTATCTGTTATTTTAAACAATCAGACAAATTGAATATATATTTTTAAAATAACTTGTGAAATAATATTTTGAGTAGGCTTTCTGCATAAAAACTTACAAGCAATTACAAAGTTAGTTACAAATTTAAAAATATAATTTATTGATATAAGTTGATGGCAGCCCCACTTAGAATAACAAAACAATTTGATGCAGAAAACCTATATTTTTAGTTGCTATTCTGAATTAATTGGGCAGCACTCTCCAAGAGCATGACTCTGATTCTTGGAAGATTGCTGCCCAATTAGCTCAGCATAGCAAGAGAAATAAATAATAAATGTTAGTATCAAATTTAGGCTATAAACAAGAGCAAAAACTCAAATTTTAAATTTCATATTTTTTAATATATCTAAGTAATTCATTTACATCTTCTTTATTTGTATCATAAGAACAAACAAAACGGACTAAACCAAGAGATTTTATTAAGTCTTCAGATAAAATATAGCAAAATCCCTTTTTTTCTAAATATCTGCACAAATCTAAAGGCATTTCTACAAATAATTGATTAGTTTCGCAAGGGAAAGCTAATTTAATATTCTCAATATTTTGCAATTCCCCAGCCATAAATTTTGTCATGATATTGGCATTTTCGGCATTGCGTTTCCATAAATTATTAGTAAATAAGGCTGTAAATTGTACTGCCATATAACGGTTTTTTGAATATAATTGCAAGGTATTTTTTTGCAAATACCCCAAACCATCAGCCAATTCAGGATTAAAAACCAATACAGCTTCTGCCATCATTGCACCATTTTTTGTGCCACCCAACGACAAAATATCAACGCCAACTTCGCTGGTCATGGCTGCCAAACTACAACCCAAATATACTGCTGCATTATAAATTCGGCAACCGTCCATGTGTAAATATAAGTTATTTTCAACACAAACTTTTTTTAGGGCTTTTAGTTCTTCAATTGTATAAACTGTTCCGTATTCTGTTGATTGTGTGATAGATACAACTTTTGCCTGAGGAGAATGTATGCCATTACTAAGTGCAAAACAAGCTGCAATTTGTTCTGGTGTAATTTTCCCGTTTATTGATGGCAAGGTAATAAGTTTGCAACCTACAATACTTTCTGGTGCTGCGGTTTCATTGCTATTAATATGTGCAGAATTTGCACAAATCACTGATTGATAGGGTTTTAGACAAGCTCTTAAAGCTAAAATATTGGCACTTGTACCATTAAAACAATATAAAATCTTGCATTTATCAGCAAAAACTTCTTGCAAAAGAAGATTAGCTTGAATAGAATATTCATCATTCATATAAGCATTTGCATGACCAATGTTTGCTGCAAAAATTGCAGACATGATTTCTAAATGCACACCTGAATAATTATCAGATTTGAAGGTTTTGTAAGGTTGTGTTTGCATGATTTTTAGTTGCCGTTAATTTCCAAACCTCATAAGGTTTATTCTTCCCTTATAAAACTAAAATCAAGCCATGTTTCTTATTTTCTGACTATTTTCTGTTAATTTTTGCCTTTTTTCTTTCATCATTTCCAAAATAATGGCTAAAATAGACTTTCCATAGCCTTGTTGATCTTTACCAAATTGAGGATTGGGCTTGCCGTATGAAATATCCGCAATTTTTAGATGTGGCAAACGAAAACTAATTAATTGGGTATAAATTTTATCAACTAACAAAATATTTTTCTTAACAATTTTAGCAATAGCTACTTTTTCGTCTTGCAAATCAACATTATCAGAAGAATAATCAGTGTTTTGCAATTTTTCTATCAATTTATCACTTAGTGAAGGCTGGCCTCTCAAATTAAAATACATAGCCCTCCAATGCGGCAAAACATTAGCCAAACCTCGTTCTTTCATGTCTAAATATTCGGCTCTGGTGTTATTAGATGCCCATAAAACTTGGTCTACAAGAAATAACGGAATTTCAACAGCACCAGGTCCCGAATAGGCTTTTCCAGCAACCATGACAGGCTCATAATAAGGTCGCAAATCTTCTAAAAAGTACAATGGAGGCACTTTCCGATACACACTCACAATGGCATCTATTAAAAATTCCATTTCATCAACCACAACCTCACAAAACTGCCCAAATTCTTCGGTTTCAACATCAGCTTGGTATAAATATTCTAAATTTTGCAAGGCTTTTTCCAAAGGAGGAATACATAATTGCAAACTTTTAATAACTTCTACCTCACGAAAAGATGTGGTAAAAGTCCGCACATGCTCATCAGCAGGATTCCAAACCGAATAATGTAATAAGGTATCACGTGGCGGCATGTTTGTGTCATTTGCAATTTGCAATAAAATAGTCTCTGCCTCTGGCACACTTGTTAATGGTTCTATGTTATGACGTTTTAGGGAGCCAAGAAACATTCCTAAATCACGCATGACAGCCATTTTATCATAAAAATCTAATGTTTTTAGAGATTCTAAACTTGGCAAAATTTGACGGAAAAGAGTTTTAACTTCACTCACTTTTTTGTCATCATTACAAGCCGCAAGCTGTTTCATTTGCTCATGTGCATTTAATGGATTTGCGGCTGCAATACGCTGATGCGTTGCTATACTAAAATTGTGGTTTGGTATCAGTTGCATGGATAAACTCGATAAATTTATTTGTAATCTTACATAATTTTTGTCATAAAACAATGAAAATTATGATTTTTGTGAAAGTATTTGGTAATAACTTTTTTAAAACTGAAACCCAAATATTTTTATTATTTGATTTCTAAGTAATAAGATAGATTTAAAGTATATTTTGTACCACAGACTTTAGTCCAATGCTATTAAGCTAAGAAAGTCTTTTTTAGTGCCCTTAGGCACGACATATTTATAGCAAACGTATATTTTTTCTCCCAAAGTGCCGTAGGCACGAAATATGTCGTGCCTACAGCACTTT
>JAYTNF010000045.1:0-16456 GCA_043748455.1 Cytophagales bacterium | reverse complement strand
TTGAAAATCAATACTTTATGGCACACAGATAACATAGATTTTACGGATAATCACAAACAAATTACATAAATCCGTGAATATCAGCGTAATCCGTGTCATTTGTGTTCTACTAAGTTATTGATAATCAGCAACTTAGATAATCATACATTTTTTACTACAACCAAAAATGTTACACAAATTTTTCTATTCTTTTCCTATTCAATTATTACTACACCATTGCAAACATAATCAAATTTTGTTAGCAGTTTGGGGCTTGCTAATTTTGATAATTACTCAAAATTTTGGCAATGAGTTTGGCGTACCTTATTTATTTCTTGACCCTGAATATTTGAACGAAGTCAATTTTATAAGTTTATTTTTTATGGGTTTGTCAATAGGTGGTTTAATCATGTCATATCACATCACTTGCTATGTATTAGACTGTTACCGTTTCAATTTTTTGGGTGCTTTGAAAAACCCATTCTCCAAATTTTGCCTTAATAATAGCCCAATTCCAATAGTTTTTATTGTAATTTATTTAACCGAATTTGTTAGCTATCAAGTTCATTATCAATATCATAGCAATTTTGATATTGCAACAGAAATTTTAGGTTTTATTTTGGGCTTGATTGTCATGTTTGTGGCAACTTTTTTCTATTTCAAATACACAAACAAAGATATTTTTCAAACCATTACTGCCAAAGTAGATAAACAACTCAAAAAAAATACTTTTAACCGACTTATTGCTATTCAACGCCTACAAAACGTACATACATTGCGGTTGCCTATCAAATATTACCTTGATTTTCCCTTTATTTTTCGCAAAGCCTTTTATAATTTTCCTTATCAACGTGATGCTATTGCACAAGTTTTTGACCAAAATCAGTTTAATGCAGTAAGTATTCAGCTTATTGTGGGCATCTTTTTTATTTTGCTGGGCTGGTTTCGTGATGTTGCTTATTTGCAATTACCTGCTGCGGCTATGGTAATTATTGCACTTTCGTTAGTAATGACTGTTATTGGTGGCATTTCATATTGGTTGAGAGGTTGGGCTGTTACACTAACTATTGCGGTGATTGTAATTGCGAGTTATTGGTTTTCGCAAGAAACTAAAACAATGTATCATCAAGCCTTTGGCATGGATTATAGCACAAAAGCAAAATACACTATTGCAAATTTACAGAGTTTAAATAGCGATGAAAACTATTTAGAAGATACCAAACATGGAATAAAAATATTAGAAAATTGGAAAAAAAAGTTTGAAATTGTACCAAATTCGAAGACTAATTTATTGCCAAATTCAGACACAAATTTAGCTACAAATATCCCTGCAAAACCTAAAATGTTTTTCGTATGTTCGAGTGGCGGTGGCATGAGGGCAGCAGTTTGGACAATGCGATGTTTACAAATTTTGGATTCGACAATGAATGGAAACCTTATGAAACAAACCATGCTTATGACAGGTGCATCAGGTGGAATGTTGGGTGCTGCATATTTTCGGGAATTGTATTGGCAGCAACAAAAAGGAATTATCAAAGATTTATATCACATAAATTATGTCAATAATATTGCAAAAGACAAACTTAATACCTTAGTTTACTCCTTGATAGTCAATGACTTAACATTAAGAATTGGAGATTTTCAGATTGGACAAAAAACATATCCACGAGATAGAGGCTATGCTTTTGAAAGACAATTAAATTTAGATACCGATTTTGCAATGGATAGAGTTTTGTCGGAATACGAGGAACTTGAATTTAAGTCTGAAATTCCCATGTTATTGCTCACGCCAACTATTGTTAATGACAGCCGCAAATTGTATATTTCGCCGCAACCCGTTTCTTATCTTACCACTGCATCATTGCATGACAAAAGAAATATTAGCCAAAAAATTAAAGGAATAGAGTTTAAACGACTTTTTTCCGCACAAAAGGCTGATAGTTTACGTTTTACAACAGCTTTGCGAATGAATGCAACTTTTCCTTATATTACGCCAAATGTACTTTTGCCAAGTGAACCTGCTATGGAAATTATGGACGCAGGTGTGATTGATAATTTTGGGGTTGCTGATGCTTTGCGGTTTTTATATGTTTTTAGAGAATGGATTGCACAAAATACTTCGGGTGTGATTTTTATTTGTATTCGGGATATGCAAAAAGAAAAGCAAATTGAACCACATTTTGATAGACCTTTGTTGCAAGATTTGCTAAGTCCATTACAAGTTGTAGTTGGAAATTTGGGTAGTCGCCAAGATATTCTCAACGATAATTTAGTAGAATATGCAAAAGGTTGGTTTGATGGCGAAATTGGAACAGTAGATTTTCAATACCAACAAAACCAAGATGAAGAATTGAAAAATATAGAAAAAGCATCATTGAGTTGGCGACTAACCAGCCGAGAATTGGACGGAATTAAGCAAATGTTAGATGCACCTGCGAACAAAAAAGCTATGAAAAAATTGAATTTGTTGTTAAAAGAATAGTAGTTTACGCAAAATGATTGCTATTTTGCGTAAAGTTATATGCTATTATAATTATTCATAACTAAATGCAACTATCTATTATCAAAACCAACCAACTTTCCAAATCTTTTAATAAAGGTAAGTCCAACGAAGTTAAGGCAGTAGAAAATATTAGTATTGATTTATTGGCTAATTCTTGTACCTTATTACAAGGCAGTTCTGGTTCTGGGAAATCTACTTTATTAGCCTTATTAGCTTGTTTATCACGCCCAAGTGCAGGTGAATATATATGTATGGGTGAAAAAGTGAGTCGTTGGTCTGAAAAATTCTTAACTGAATTTCGACAAAAACATATTGGTATTGTTTTTCAGCAATTCCATTTAATTGCAGGACTTTCTGTATTTGATAATATTGTTGTGCCATTATTACCATTGCTTGGCAACCGTAAAACGATGACACAGGCTGTTGAAAAAGCTGCAAAACTTGCCGAGATTTCTCATAAATTGACCTTTAAAGTCGATGTATTATCAGGTGGCGAAATGCAAAGAGTAGCTATTGCAAGAGCCTTAGTTACAAATCCAACCTTAATTTTTGCTGACGAACCCACCGCACAATTAGACAGCGAAACTGCAAAAATGATTTTGAAAGTTTTTGCAAATCTCAAAACAGAAGGAAAAACTCTTGTAATTACTTCTCACGACTTGACAGTAAAGCAAAGCGGTATTTTTGATACGGTAATTTCTATGAAAGATGGACAGGTTGTCCCACAAACAATTTTACTGTAATTACACAAAAAACGACTTTTGAGGTTTTATCACAGACTCCAAAATATATTTTCCTTTCCATGTAGTGTATTTCTCTTTTCTTGCGTATAGGTGTTAATTGCAAAAAATAATTATATCTTTGCACCGTTTACTCACTACGCTAAAGCGTAGGATACATTCATTTTCACATTTTAAACTTTTTTCTGATGAAAAATCTAAGAAAAACACTTGCAAGTGTAGCTATCATAGCAGCACTTGTGGCAGGCTGCCAAACTAACAGCCCAACACCAGAAGTAGTAGTAGTCAAAAAACCTGACCCTATCACACCTGCTGACACCACCAAAAAAGATACTACAAAAGTAGTCGTCGTACCACCCACACCTGTAAGCCCAAAAGTTATAGCAGGGCAGAAGTGCTATGAGGCAAGGGTAATACAGGCTTTCCCTTTATGTGGTGTTGTTGTACAAATATTAAATGATAGTATAGGAGTAAAGTCAAAAATTACCATTATTGAGCCTGATGGAAAAGTTGTTTACAAAGAATTTTCAAACATAGTTACATTAACTATTCAAAATTATGGCACAAGTTCAGTTAAAGAACAATATTTTATCGCAAGAAACAGTTGGGTAAAAAGTGGAAAAGTATATTTCACTATTGATAAAATAGAAGAAAATGTAAAAGGAGCATGGGGGTATGCATCATCAGGGCAAAATTTTAGTGGTGGTGAGATTGCACATAGAGGTGTCATTGTTAGCAGTTATTCTACTGAAAGTTGTAAACCATAATTTAAACCAAATTTACTATAAATACCATGAAAAAAACTTTAAATTTCATTGTAGCTTTGTTGATAAGCTATACAGCAATAGGGCAGACTTTTCAGTCTTTGCCAAAAAATCATTTGGCAAAGAAAAATCTCTATGCTTATGTTACACATTATTTTGTAAAATTGCAGCCTCAAGCAGACAAGGCTAAAATTATTGCAGAGTTTGAGAATCAAAATCTTGTTATCAATAATAGTTTTGCTACATCAGCTACACGAGAGGGAAATTGGCTAATTCTTAACACACCTAAAAGTCCTTTGGATAGTGACTTATTGCTCAAAAAATATTCACAAGGCATCAGTTATATTTCTCCTGTTGTTATCGAAAACAATAATCTATTTGTAGAAGGTACAGATTTTTATATACAAACACAGCCCAAAGCAGATTTGCATAATTATCTAAAATCTTATCTATCTTCGAATATCATTAGCCTTTCTGTTGCTACAGCTTGGGATAGTTATCGGTTAAGAATAGAAAATATGGCATATTATGATGAAATATTGACTTATTTATACCAAAATAAAAACCTTTTATCGTGTATAGAAGATAGATTATTGCCAAAAATGACTAATTCTATCACACTACCCACAGACCAATTTTTTACAAATCAATATTACTTAGCAAATAATAATGGTATTAATATTAACGCACTTGGTGGCTGGTATTATACCAAAGGTAATGGCTCTGTAAAAGTAGCAGTTATTGATGATGGTGTGGAGGCACATGAAGATTTGCAAGATGAAAATGGAAATAGTAGAGTTTTGCAAGGTTATACACCTGCGGGTGCTGCATCTTTTGGCACAAGTATTAGTGGTGAACCTACTGCTATTTGTACCTCAAATATCACTAATTCAGGTACTTACATGATAGGTCATGGACAGGCTTGTGCAGGAATTATTGCAGCTTCACACAATAGTATAGGTATTGCAGGTGTAGCACCCCAAGTCAAAATAGTTCCTATAAATATTTATTCAAGAGCAGATTTTGAAAGTACTGTCGGAGATAAAGTAGATGGAATTAGGTGGGCAGCTAATAATAATGTAGATGTAATGAGTAATTCTTGGTCTATTGGAGTTTTTACCCCTTTAAGTCCAAGTGAGAAACAAGACATTCGCAATGCCATTCAATATGCCATTACGAATGGTCGTGGTGGTAAAGGCTGTATTATAGTGTTTTCGTCTGGTAATGATGGTAGTAGTGAAGTAAATTTTCCTAATGCAGAGGAAGGCGTAATTTCTGTGGGTGCTTTGGGTAAAACAAATCAATTAGCTAAAAAAATTAATGGAATAGATACTTATAGCAATATAGGTACAGGTTTAGATTTAGTGGCTTTTGGAGGAGATTTATGGACAAGCTATCCTTATTATGGAAATTGTGTTAAAGCACAAACTGCCGATATTTATACCACAGACCGTATGGGAGATGCAGGTCATAGTATAGCCCACCCTGATTATCTTGGTACTTTTGGTGGCACTTCTGCTGCTTGTCCGCAGGTTTCGGGTGCAGCGGCTTTGTTGTTGTCAGTTGCTCCGCAGCTTACTTACACACAAGTTGCAGGTATTTTGACAGCCTCAGCTACAAAAATTAATAATCAGCAAGAACCTCGTGATGATAGATTTGGTTATGGCAGGTTAAATATTGGTGCTGCGTTGGAGTCCATTTTAGGAAATTTGGTTGGTGAGGAGTGTATTTCTATTGGTGTTAGCCAAGCACAATATACTGTTGCCAATACATTAAATTCTCCTTATTTTCAAAATTATCCTGTTACATGGTCTGCCACAGGTAGTTTGAGTATAGATAATACAGGTTTAGCAACTGTAGTTGGCAATGGTTATTCCAAAATTACAGTTACTATAACCACACAAAATGGTACTTTATCTTTAGACAAAGAAGTTTGGGCAGGTAATTTTAATCTTTCTGCTACCCAAATTCAAACTTCTCTTGGTGCTATTTGTGCCGATAATGAATTTTCTTTAAATGATTTACCCATTTGTGCAGAAGTAGTTTGGACAAGTTCTGATAATAATTTAGTGCAAATCCTTAGCCCAAATTCTCAAAAAACCACAATTAGACCTTGGTTAGGCAAAGGTTGGGTTACAATAACAGCAACTATCAATGCTGATAAGAATGGTATTATAGGACAAAACCCTCACCAAAATTATTTGGGCAGGTGCTATAAACAAGGCAAAAGGCTTTAAAAGTGTACAAATAAGTACTGTAAATGCTTGCGAAAAAATCTTTCGTTACACCATCAGAGGTGGTGAAGGTGGAAAATTATATACCTATACTTACAATAAAGGATTAGCCAATGAAGAAGTCCATAATGATTACATAGATGTTATAATTCCTTATGGCTCAACAACTAATTTTACTTTGTATGTGGAAATAACCACACATTGCTTTGATAAAGAGAAGCCATATTATATTCCTTTTGTTAATCCTATTGCTTATAGTGTTACAAATCCTTTAATTCCGCCAGGACAACCACCTTGTATGCTAAGAGTAGGGCAGTCAGTAGCTAATCCTAAACTTACAATTTTTCCAAACCCAACAAATTCCCTATTGAATTTACAATTTGAAAATTTACAGACTTTGCCATCTTCAATTTGTGTGATGAACATGCTAGGTATCAAGGTTTTATGTGCCGAAAACATACAACTTTCTGCCGATAACAAAATGAATTTAGACCTTAGCACTTTGCCCGAAGGCATGTATCTATTACAAGTTGTCTATGAAAATGGCACAACATTAAGCCAAAAAGTGGTAGTTCAACGAGGCGTGATAGCAAATTAAGCTAATATCATTTTTTTGTCATTCTTTGCTTGTGAAGAATGACAAATTTAACATAGTTGCTAAACTTTTATTGATTTTTATAAGTTTTAAACTTGAAATGCAAATTTCTACAAATTTAAAATTTACTAACTCAAAACTTACTAACCTACTAACTCTCATGAGCCTTTCTTCCATAAGTATCAAACGACCTGTTTTTACACTTGTAATGTCCATAATCATTGTACTATTTGGCATTATTGGTTTTCAAAGACTTGGCGTAAGAGAATATCCCAGCATCGATGCACCCATTGTAAATGTAAGTGTATCTTATATAGGTGCAAATGCTGAAATCATAGAAAGCCAAATCACCGAACCCTTAGAAGAAGCTATAAATGGTATTGCAGGCGTAAAAAGTATAACTTCTACAAGTCGTGATGGCAGATGTAATATTCGAGTAGAATTTGAATTAAATTCAGATGTAAATGCAGCAGCAAGTGATGTTCGTGATAGAGTTTCAAGAACTATAAATGTACTTCCGCCAGATGCAGACCCACCAGTTGTAGCCAAACAAGATGCTGATGCAGGTTTTATTATTGCGGTAAATTTGCGAAGTGAAACTCGTGGATTGTTGGAAATCAATGAGTTAGGCACGATGTTAGTCAAAGAGAAAATCCAAACCATTGCAGGAGTTAGCACCATTCAAATTTTAGGAGAAAGACGTTATGCTATGCGTATGTATATTGACCCTAACAAATTAGCAGCTTATCAACTCACAGCCCTTGATGTAAGAAATGCCCTCACAAAAGAAAATGTTGAACTTCCATCAGGACGAATTGAAGGAGCAAATACAGAATTGAGTATTAAAACAATGGGAAAATTAACAACCATTGACGAATTTGCTAACCTTGTTATTAAACAAGATGGAGACAGAACTGTAAAATTTTCAGATATTGGCGAGGTAATGTTAGGTGCAGAAAATGACCGTACTATGTTTCGCAGAGATGGAATTCCAATGATTGCCTACGGAATTGTGCCACAACCCGGCTCAAATCAAGTTGCTATTGCCGATGAATTTTATGTGAGATTAGAGAAAATAAAAAAAGATTTACCTGATGATGTCAAAGTCGGCGTTTCTTTTGACAATACACAATACATTAAAAACGCAATTTCCGAAGTAGAAGAAACTATTTATATTTCTTTTGGTTTGGTGGTTATCGTTATTTTCTTGTTTTTAAGAGATTGGCGGACAACTTTAATTCCTGTTTTGGCAATTCCAATTTCTTTGATAGGTACTTTTTTTGTGATGTATTTAGCAGGTTTTACAATAAATGTGCTAACAATGTTAGGTATTGTTTTAGCTATTGGTTTGGTGGTTGATGATGCCATTGTGGTGCTTGAAAATATTTATGCTAAGGTTGAGGAAGGAATGTCGCCAATGGAAGCAGCTTTTAAAGGTGCAGAAGAAATATTTTTTGCAGTCGTTTCTACGACCATTGTTTTGGCTGCGGTTTTCTTACCGATTGCCTTTTTGCAAGGTTTAACAGGCAAATTATTTATAGAATTTGGAGTTGTGATTGCTGCCTCTGTGCTAATTTCAGCTTTTGTTGCCTTGACTTTGACACCTATGTTGTCCGCAAGGTTATTAAGAAGCCCCCTAACCCCCGAAGGGGGAACTCCATCACATACTCCCCCTTCGGGGGCTGGGGGGCAACATTCTTGGCTATACGAAAAAACAGAATTTATTTTTGTGGCAATGACAACGGCTTACGAAAATTCCTTAGTAACTTTTATGCGTGCAAAATGGTTGGCTTTTCCACTCATTATATTAGCAGGTTTTATGATAGTATTTTTTGCTAAAACTTTGCCACAAGAATTAGCACCTTTGGAAGACAGAGGAGCATTACGCATACAAATTACAGGTTATGAGGGGGCAACTTATGAGTTTATGGACAAATATATGCTCGAATTGACCGAATTAGTGAAAAAAGAAGTAAAATCTAACGAATTAGACGGGGTAATTGCCATTACTTCACCAACATTTTTTGGTGGTATCAATTCAGGATTTTGTCGTGTAATTCTCAAACCTTTTCCCGAAAGACAACGCAAACAACAAGAAATAGCGGAAGTTTTAGGCAAAAAAACTAATCAATTAACAGATGCAAAAGGTTTTGTGGTGCAAGACCCAACAATAAATGCAGGTGGTGGGCGTGGTTTGCCTTTGCAGTATGTTTTGCAAACTTCAACCTTAGAAAAATTGCGTGAAGCATTGCCTAAATTTTTAGCAGAATCAGCCCAAAATCCTACTTTTAATGCTATTGATGTAAATTTAAAATTTACAAAACCTGAACTAAAAATTACGATTGACAGAGAAAAAGCCTCACAACTTGGCGTTTCTGTAACAGATATTGCCCAAACTTTGCAATTAGGTTTGAGTGGGCAACGGTTTGGTTATTTTGTAATGAATGGCAAGCAATATCAAGTTTTGGGACAATTACAACAGCAAGACAGAAATACACCTAATGACATTAAAACTTTGTATGTCAGAAATAACAGAAATCAACTCATTCAATTAGATAATTTGATAAAAACAGAAGAAGTAAGTAGTCCGCCGCAATTATTGCGTTATAACAGATATGTAGCAGCTACAATTTCGGCGGGACTTTCGCAAGGCAAAACATTAGGGCAAGGCATTGATGAAATGGATAAAATTGCAGCAAAAGTGTTAGATGCTTCTTTTACAACTGCCTTAGATGGACAAGCAAGGGAATTTAAGGAAAGTTCGTCGAGTTTATTATTTGCTTTTGGCTTTGCCTTAATCCTAATTTATTTAGTTTTGGCAGCACAATTCGAGAGTATTCGAGACCCTTTTATCATTATGCTTACTGTGCCTTTGGCTTTGGCGGGTGCATTGGCTTCGTTGTGGATTACTAACCAAACTTTAAATATTTTTGGGCAAATTGGAATTATTATGCTCATTGGTTTGGTAACAAAAAATGCGATTTTGATTGTAGAATTTGCAAATCAGCAGAAAGAACTCGGTAAACATAAACGAGATGCGGTAATTTTTGCAGCAGTTTCACGACTTCGCCCTATCTTAATGACAACTTCCTGTACAATTTTAGGAATTTTGCCGATTGCCTTAGCTTTGGGTGCAGGTGCAGAAAGTCGTGTTTCTATGGGAATTGTGGTAATTGGTGGTATGGTGCTTTCTACATTTTTGACGCTGTATATTATTCCTGCGATTTATGATTATATTTCGAAGGAGGACAAAGTTGCCTAAGTTTTGGTGTTAGTTCTTGTTAAGTTTTCATGCTGTTATCATTGAGAAATAGAAAAGTCAAATATTTTTTAGTAGCTTTGCAACAAATTAGCCCTAAAAATTATGAAACAAAATGCTATTTTTCTGTTTTTCAGTGTATTTTTGTTAGCAATATTTGCAATTTCTTGTTCCAAAGAACCAGAATACATTGCACCAAAACCCAACACAGATACTATTAAAACTGTTTGGAAAAGCCACCCACAAGTCCGTTTAGACAAAGTTTTTTGTGAACTTGCTTACCCAACCGCAGACAAATTATATGTATTGAGCAATGAGTATTTACTCACTTTCAATGCTCAACACGAATTGATTAGTTCCCAAAAGTTTACCAATAAGGGACTTGCTAATTACGATAATGGTGCATTTTTGAATGAGCAATTTTTTGGTTATAGGAAACCTGCTGAATACTCAAAAGTCCGAATACATTTGACCCAAAATCCGAGTGTTTTTACAGATATTGATGTAAAAGCTATTGATTCTACTGCATTTACAAATCCTTCTTATAAATCTTCGGTATTAGCTATTAATAATAGTGGAGATTTAATTATTCCTATTAGGAACTCACAGCAAAAACAAAAATTTATCATTTACAAAATTTCACAAAATGAACAAACTATTAAAACTACATTTTCAGTGATTGCAAGTGCCTTTGGCAATTATTATTCTGAAAATGCAAAACCTTTTGCCTTCAAAAATGATTTCTACATTTGTATAAGTGATGAACTTTATAAAATAAAGCCCACAGGGGAAATAAGTTTATGTGTGGAGCATATTTTTGATGCAAGTTTCCTTACTATTAATGATACTGTTTATATGTGGGGAACTGAAAATAGAAACTACAATATTGCTTATACTTACCAAATACCTAATCAAAATACTTGGCAAACTTTTGCAACAGGTTTAAGAGCAAGTGCTAATTATCGTTTCAAAAATATAGACAATAAAACCATGATGTATTATGGTGGACAGATATGGCAATGGAATATTGATTCTAAAACTAACAAATATGAAATAAAAACTATTAGCACAAGAGGTTTAGAAGGGCAATTTCCACAAGATTTCTTTGTTTTTAGAGATAGGGTATATTATGCTTCCTACGAAGGCTTATTTTACAAACCATTAGACAAGTTTTTTGAATATGAAACTAAATAAATTAAGATTATTTGTTTTGCAATTCCTGTTTTTAAGCATTTCAATAGTTATGCTTAATGCTTGCAAAGATGATGTTGCACCCATAAAACCAACAAGAGCAGATAGTATTGCAACAACAGCATGGAAAGAATTATTAACAGAATCTCCAACAAGATGGGATAAACATTTTACAGATATTGCTTTGCAAGGTGATACTTTAAAAGGTGTTGCACAAGGACTATATTATATGTTGGATAAAAATGGAAAAAGAATAACAGACTACCATGCACAAATTATAAATGGACGAGTTAGTGTAGACCACAAAAGTGCTTTTGCTCCTAAACACAATATGGTTGCTTTTGGTGACATAGTAAATGATGTATTAAGAATTTCAGAGGCAAAAATAGTTTTAGACCATAGTCAGCGAAAAGGTATTAGTCTATACCTTGCTCAAAAATATAATTATCCTTCTATGCTTCAACTCAATGACTATAAAGGCTTAAACATAGGTTTAGAATGTGGTGCTTTTAATGATAATGCACATTTTATCACTTCTGTTGTCAAAGAAAATACCAATAAAGTGGTTTTACTTAAATTGGTTTTGGCAGAGAAAAAAACATACGACAGAATTTATATTGCACATGCTGAAATTGTGGCTTTGGCTGCACAAGAAATTATTTTACCCGAAAATCTTAATGATGTGCAACGCATACAGTCTTTTGGTACAAACTTTTTTATTTCTACTCAAAATAATAGTTATCTGATACGTGAAGATGGTAGTTATAGTTTAGTTATTCCAACTGTTGTAAAAGAGTTTTTTGCATTTCAAGGGAAATTGTATGCAGATACCGAAAAAGCTATGTATCAATCTACCAATAATGGCGAAACATGGCAACAAACCAATACACTAAATTATAAGGAATTTCGCAGTTTCTTTATAGCAAAAAACAAATTATATTTTCACAAAGATGACAGTTTATTTGTTGTCAATACCAATGATTTTTCTTATAAAGCATTGAATAACAATGGTTTAACAGACAAAAAAATTATGGGTGCTTTGCAATTTGGTGATAATGTTTTTGTGGCAACATTTGGTGGTTTGTTTATAAAACCTGCTGTTTTGTTGGATTAATCAAAAAAATGAAAAAGCTCAACTTTTCAAAAGTATAAAATTTTTGAAAAGTTGAGCTTTTTCATTTTCCAAAACCCTCCAGTGTCGCAGGCAAAATCCAATCATTCATGGCTGCAAGATATGCTACATCAATTCCTACTTAGAAAACCCTTAAAATCACTTTAAAAGTAATAGTTTTTGCCTAAGAAGTTGTAAGTTTACAACTTGTAATAAATAATGTATATTACTTAATAGTGCATATTTTTATTTATACATAGTTTTGTTAGTAAAACTATAATTAATAATCAACTGTTTTAAAACTTATAGCTTACAATTTGATACTGACATTTTTAGAACTACTTAAATAACAACTTCAATGAACCAAGTCCAAATTTTAGAATTACTTATTTTGGCGACTATGCTCGTGTTTGCAGTACCCAAAAACTTAAAATATTGGTACACCATCAGCATTGTTGCAGCCATTGCCAGCCTAACTTCTTACTGGTCATTTGGTGTTTTACTTGGTGAAGATGCAAGTTTTGCCCAGCAGATGTCATTTACTTTTTGGGGTAATGTCAAACCATTATTAGTTATAGATAAACTTTCGGCATTTTTTATTTTAGTAGTCAATTTTACTGCCATTATGGGTAGCATTTACTCAGGTGGCTACCTTAAAGCATACGCCCACCGCAGTATTGTTGAGTTTTCCTTACATTACTTTGCCTACATGATTTTTTACATCAGCATGACCTTAGTACCTATGATGCGAGAAGGACTTACATTTTTTATGGCTTGGGAATTGATGTCTGTTGCTGCGTTTATCCTAATTATATTTGATTATGAACACGAATCTGTATTAAAAGCAGGTATAAAATTTCTCATGTATATGCACATTGCCTTAGTAATTTTGATGTTTGGATTCTTTGTTGTCTATGCAAAAACGGGGCAAATGTCATTTGATGGTTTGCAAATTTATTTCAGTAACAACCCAAATTTACCTTTATTTGTCGTCTTTTTTGTAGGTTTTGGTATCAAATGTGGATTTTTTCCCTTACATACATGGTTGCCGCATGCAGACACTGCCGCACCTGCCCATGTTGCTGCCCTTATGTCTGGCGTTACAATAAAAATGGGATTTTATGGTTTGTTAAGAGTTCTTAGCTATATTCGCCAAGACCAAATTGCTATTGGCACATTAATTTTTTCGGTTGCAGTCATTACAGGATTTTATGGAATTACAAAAGCAGTATTGCACCACAACCTCAAAATGAAATTAGCATACAGCACTATTGAGAATGCGGGAATTATTGGCATTGGTATAGGGTTAGGAGTTTTAGGCATTGGTTTGGGTAATAAAGTTTTTTCAATGCTATGTTTTTTAGGTGCAATTATGCACATTATGAACCATTCTTTATTCAAATCTTTATTGTTTTTTGGAGAAGGTGCAATTTATAAAAAGCTGAAAACCAGATACATAGAAAATTTTGGTGGTTTGTTAAAGAAAATGCCTTATACAGGTGCTTGCTTTCTCTTTGCAAGTATTGCAGCTTGCGGTTTGCCACCTTTCAATGGTTTTGTTTCTGAATTTCTGATGTATAGCGGCATTCTAAGAGCATTAGATAATGCAGGCATGTATAAAGCTGCAACCTTATTAGCAGGCTTAGTAGGCTTATCATTAATTGGAGGTATTGCATTATTTGCGTTTTCCAAAACGTATTCGGCTGTATTTTTAGGCTCCGCCCGTACACACCACACAGAATTAGCAAGTGAAGTAGGTTGGCAAATGTTATTGCCTAAATTTATTATTGCAACAATGATTTTAGTCATTGGTATTATACCAAGTTCAGTAGTTCCTATTTTATTTAATGTTATCAAAATTTACGTTACCATAGATATGCGAATTGTGCCACGCCAAATTTTCACAATTTTGCAACCTTTAAGTGTCATTACAGGCATATTTATTAGTTTGGTTGTAGGAATTTTTGCTATTCGGTTATTGCAACAACGTACAATAACTGTTGTTCATGGAGCAACTTGGGGTTGTGGTTATGTAGGAACTTCTCCAAAATTGCAATACACTTCGACTTCTTTTTCTGATAATTTCTTGCAATTAGTTAAACCTATTTCAGAATATAACAAAGAAATTGTACCTTTTGAAGATGAAGATATTTTCCCAACTGCTCGAAGTTTCAAAGCAACTGCTGCCGATAAAGTAGAAAATTTATACGCATATCCAACAGAATTATTATTAAAAATCATGAAACGTGCAACCATTTTTCAAACAGGAAGTATTCAACACTATATCATGTATGGTTTTATTTTCATTATTTTGATTTTCTGGCTTACGTTTTTTAGAGTTATTTAAAATGAAAAACTTTTGGAAAGTTTTTTTACTTTCCAAAAGTTTTTAGCTATAAGAATGATAAAACTAAATTATTATTTATTCACCACCAATTTTTGTGTTTGCACACCTTCTACGGTTTGCAAAACGCATAAATAGATACCTGAAGGCAAGTTTTGCGTATTCAAATTAACTTCAAAACTACCTATTTCGTGATTTTCTACATGCACCAATTCACTCACTACAATCCCAAGCATGTTTGTAACCGTAATTTTTGTAGCTCCTGCTTTAGCAATAGCATAGCTAAAAGTAGCATCAGTAGCTGTTGGGTTAGGGTAAATCGTCAAATTATCCGATTTGGGTGTTGAGCTTGCTACCACAGAAGTGCTAAGGTCTTCGTCTTTATTGGCTTCAAAGTTTTTAGCTCGGTTTATGTAGACACTATTATTGCAAAACGTAGTTATCGGCGTTGCTTTCCTGCTGTCATTAGTAGGAGGTAACAAGCCTTTAATAAGGTCTGGGACACCGACTTCATACAGTATTTGACCGTTTTGTTCATAAAAATCCAAAGCACCAGATGCATTAGTTTCAAAATAAGGCATAGTACCACTTGATATATTAGGGTGTGGTGTACCAGTCATAATACGTAAAATTCCACCACCTACAATATACAAATTGTTTATAGTAAGTTTTGTAGAGGCATAAATAGTTTTAGTAGTTCCAGCAGGAATATTTATCGGATTATTCAAACAATCTACTACTAACGCATCTTTCATTTCTTGCAACTCCATTTCATTAGGCGGATTGAAAACATTAGGGTCATATGGAGCACCAAAAGCAGTTATCATATTACTTTGTAATAAAAAACGCCCTATATGTATTTCTTCCATTTCCTCAGTTGGCATCTCTTTTACCACAATGCTACGTTTATGTTTTAGGGTAACTCGTAAAAAACTGTTTACAGGTGTGCCATCAAAAATTCCTTCTAATTTTGTAACTACATTAGGAAGTGATTTAAGTGGATATGTTGTACTTCTCCAAATTTGATTGCCATTTTGTAATGTTTTTATGTGATAAATATTAGCACTTGCATTGACTATATTTACATAGCTTCTGAGTTCCAACTCTATAGCTCCATAAATTTCAAATTTATCAAGGTCTATTTCTGCATTTGGGTTTAAAATATACTTTATAGGTTGGTCTATTTTTGTTTCCAAAGTTCTATAAGCATAATTTGGAGGTGGTGAACTGAATGAACCATATTGCAAAATTGGTGTTTCCAACAAATTATAAACTCCCATAACATTATCATAAGCTACTGGAATTAATGGTCTGCCCACAGGTTCTGTGCCTGGCACGTCTGTATTCTGTTGTCTATGGGGTTGATTTGTTACTAAACTTCCTGTTGCCTGAATATCCATCTTAAAAGCCATAGGTTGTGGAGGCGTAGTTTCGCCAAAAGCACCTGATAAAAAATCAAGAACAGCACCTGCACCTGCAAGTCCTGGTATCCAATTTTTGATAAAAGCTCCTGTTAATGTATTAGCCCCGAAAATACTATTAATTGTACTAATACCATTTGTGGCCATGCCATGATAACTTGTGCCTGCCGATACTGCGCCTGAAATAGTTTGCAGTAAATTTTGGCGACCACCACCTCCAGCACCTGTATTATCTATTTGTTGCACAATATTACCATTGGCTGTAAATTGTAAACTTGTTGTATTGATAAGCTCTACATCAAAAGCAAACTTAGC
>JAYTNF010000044.1:0-4823 GCA_043748455.1 Cytophagales bacterium | reverse complement strand
CAACGGTTCGTCGGGTTACACCCGCAGTTGTGCAAAGATGCTTCGGCTACGCCTCGCACTTCGCACAACTGCGGGTTTGCGAAATTGCTAAAAAAATTTTGTTGCTTCGCAACGATTTTTTTAGCAACTTCGCAAACCCGACGAACCGTTGCCTGATATTTTAGAAACCACAAACTTAAATGGAAAAACTTGAAAGGATAAAAAATTGGTTAGAAAATGCCAACGCCATTGTGATTAACACAGGTGCTGGAATGGGTGTAGACTCTGGACTTGCAGACTATCGTGGAAATGGCGGACAATGGGGACAAGTTGAAAGTGATACCGAAAAAAGTATTTTTGAAGTGGTAAACCCGCAAGCCTTTGTAGAAAATCCTGCATATAGTTGGGGTTTATTTGGACAACGCATAAAAGAATATGCAGAAACAAAGCCACACAACGGTTTTACAATTTTAAGAAATTGGATAGAAACCTACAATTTAGACTATTTTTGCCTAACGTCAAATATTGACGCACATTTTCAAAAATCAGGCTTTGCGGAAGAAAAAATTAGAGAACTTCACGGAACATTGGCTTATTTTCAAAGTTCGCAACCAAACCTAACGAAAGAGATTTGGAAAAACGAGTTAAGTGGTGATGAAATTTTGAAAAACGTAGCAAACGGAATTTTTCCAACTTGCCCAAATAGCGAAATAAAAGCAAGACCAAATGTCTATATGTTCAGAGATGACACTTACATAAACACAAGGTCAAAAGAACAAGAAAGTAGGTTTCAGACGTTTTTAGAACGAAACAAAGATAAAAATATAGTAGTTTTTGAAATTGGTTCGGGTCCTCACGTACAAACCGTAAGAGTAAAAACAAGAATGTTAAAAACAGAATATGGTGCTAATATTGTGCGTATAAATCCAAAAGACTACACCATAAAAACGCCACATATTGGCATAGCAAAAGGTGCATTAGAAGCACTGACAGAAATAGATAACTACTTGAAAACCAACTCGTAGCAAACAAAAAACATCAGGCAACATTGGCTTGGCGAAAGCGGGGCAAAAGTGCTTATTTGAACTTTTGAATATAATTGGGGCTTTTGTAATTATTTGGGCTTTTGTGCTAAGATTTCCCCGCCTTCGCCAAGCCCTGTTCGTTATGCGTAATTTTACCGACAAACTCACGACATCGAAAATATGACAGAAAATAAATACAAATTTGCTATCCAAACTTCTAACAATGGGACAATAAATATTCCTATGACAGAGGGAAAGGCTTTGTTTGTTCTTGGAGCAAATGGAGTTGGTAAATCGACATTAATGCACAAACTTTTTGAACAGAATTTTAACCATACAAAAAGAATTTTAGCACATAGACAAACTTGGTTTCATTCAAATGCAATGGATATGACTGCTTCAAGCAAGAAGCAAACTGAAACCAATATGAAAAATAACGACCACCAAGTTTATTCTCGATGGAAAGACGACTATTCTGGTGCAAGGTCTTCTATTTCGATTTTCGACTTAATAAATTCTGAGAATGTTAGAGCTAGAAATATCGCTGGTGCCGTTGACAAAGATGATATGACATTTGCAAAGAAACTTTCAAATGCACAAGCTCCATTACAAGCTATAAATGAACTTTTAGCAATATCTAATATTCCTGTTGTAATTACTTTAGGTAAGGACGAACAATTATTTGCTTCCAAGAACGGAAGCGAACCATACAGCATTGCTGAATTGTCAGACGGTGAAAGAAATGCTTTATTAATTTGTTCAGATGTTTTAACAACAGACCCAAACCATTTAATAATACTTGATGAACCTGAAAGACACCTGCATCGTTCGATTATTTCACCGTTGCTTTCATCGTTATTTCAAAAACGCAAAGACTGTGTTTTTGTAATTTCAACACACGATGTTTTTTTACCAATAGACCATTCCGAAGCAAGTGTATTGTTGTTGAGAAGTTGTCAATGGAGCGGGAAAAACATAAAAGATTGGGATGCCGATTTAATATCTGAAGCGGATGAAATTCCAAACTCTATTAAAAGAGAAATACTTGGGTCAAAGAGAAATATCTTGTTTGTTGAAGGTGATTACGATAGTTTGGACAGACAAATATATTCTTTAATTTATCCAAGTATTACTGTTATGCCACAAGGTAGTTGCACACAAGTTGAAAAGGCAGTTGAAGGTATAAAAGGGACAGAAAAATTACATTGGATAAATTCCTATGGCTTAATTGACGCTGATGACAGAACAGCAGAACAAATCCAAAATTTACTCGACAAAGGAATTGCAGCATTAAATTGCTATTCAGTTGAAGCACTTTACTATAATTTGGAAATAGTAAAACGAATTGCCAAAAGATTATCTGAAGTATTAGGACAAGATGAAAAAGTGCTTTTAGAAAAAGCAACATCGGGAATTATCACCGAACTTAATCCTCATAAACTAAGGCTTTGTTCACGACTTTGCGAAAAGCAAGTTAGAAATAGCGTAATGACAGCATTACCAAAGCATAAAGACATTCAAGAAAAAGGCAACTTTGAATTGAAAATGAACCTAAAGGAAATTCAAGAAAAAGAAGAAGCACACTTTGACAAATTAGTTGAAGACAAAAATTTGGATGGTTTAATTTCACGTTATCCCGTAAGAGAAACCCCTGTATTGACAAAAATAGCGGCAGGTCTTGGTATGACAAGAGACAAATACGAGAGTGCTGTACGAAAACTAATTATTGACGACAATGAGACAAAAGAATATTTCAAAACATTACTTAAACCATTGACAACATTGATAGAGAAATAAAAACTACGCCTAACACGGGTTTGGCAAAAGTGGCGGTTCAGTGCTCCGCAGACACATTTGTGGTTAATCAAAGTTTGGTTCTCCGCATCAACATATGTGGTGAAAATCGCCACCTTCGCCAAGCCCGAAAACGTTAGGCACAATTATAAAACCAACGGACAAGGCAAAAGTTGTAACCTAACTATTGAAAATTGAATTTCCACAATTTAAACAATAGTCAGCCAAATGAAAAGAAGTATTTATTATTCATATCTAATTTTGTTATTTATTGCACTATTTACAAGTTGCAGTAAAAACGAAGACGTAAAACCTGCTACACCAGCAAAACCTCAAACGGTAGCTATTGGCGACTTTGTAGAAACTCTTACTAACCAAAATTTTTCCTATTTGTGGAATCCTGCCAAAAAATTTGTACTTACAAATGGTGGCTACTTCGGCAAAGGACAATATTTTGGCTTAGAACAAGGTGATACACTCAACATAACTTTTACAACATCTACAAGCACAGACCAATTAGACGTACTTGGTTTTGATATTGCAGACCTTAACAACGAAATACAACTAAGAAGGTATGTAAATAAAACTACTGTAACAGATAAAATTGTTATTACTAAAAGAATGGTTATTGCAATCTTAACTTATGGTAAAACTTTTGGCTCAAATATTAACATAAAACTATCTCGCACACCGCAAAGTACACAAACACAAAACTTTAATACCACCTTAAAATGGGCAGATAGTAAAATAACTGTTCCCAAAAATACGCAAGGAGCAAGTATTGAAGGAGATTGGGTTGAAGTAAAAAAAGGTGTTTTAATTAGTTTAAGTGGCACACTAATAGGCACAGGCAGCAGTCGCAGCGTTATTCCCATTACAGAGGATTTACCCGAAAATCCATTATATTGGGTTTATAGATTTGTTTGTAACAATAAAGGGGCAAAAGATAATTTTGACAGGAACGAAAGACTTTTAGAGGAAATAAAAAACCTCAAATTAGACCCTCGCATTACAGGTGCTGCAGCAGTTTTGCAACTTTTAAATCAACCACCAGGCACCGCCAAGTGTGATGTAGTAATGTTACAAAATTTTGATAATAGAGGTAAATTTCTAAATAAAGATGATACTTATCGTTTTTACCCTGATTTTAGTGCCACAGAAGTTAATTCGTACAAACAAGGTGTGTCGTTACTTTTGCCACAAATGTTTTTAGGTTTTCAAAACAAAGCTGTTTCAAGTTCAGTAGATATAAATTTAACCATTGTTGCAGCAGTTGAAAGGGCTTATTTGATAGCAAAAATACCAAGTTTTTAGACAAATTATTTTGTTAAAAGTAAAAGCAAATCAAATGTAGATTTGCTTTTACTTTTTGTATCTTTGCAATATAAACAAAATAAAATCATGATGCTCGGAAATTTGGCAAATGAAGTAATCTTCAAAAAGGCTTTTACAGATAAATTCGTCTTACAATGTTTGGTAAGAGATTTATTTAATGTGGATTTTGTGCCTGAAACGGTAGAAACAGAAAAACGATTTGAGCCTAAAATAGCCCATATTGATTTCAAGTATGATATTTTTGCGCAAAGCCACGACCAACGAATTATTGTAGAAATACAAAAAGTTGATTATGATTATAACTTTGACAGGTTTTTGTTGTATCATAATATGGCTATTGCAGAAATGCAACGCAGTTCAAAAGAATACAAAACCGACAAAGTAGTTTACACCATTGCAGTTTTCACAGGCAAATATGTAGGTACTGAACGGAACGGAAAAGTAGTTGAACGAGATATTTTATTTCATCACAGCAATTTATTTGATTTGGAAGGCAAAGAATTTGACGTTTTTGGGCATAAATTAATTTTCTTAAATCATCATTACATCAAAGATACAACGCCACAAGGTTATAAAGATTGGTTAAGTTTGGTCAAAGAATCGATAAAAAACCCTGAAAATCCAAACATTAATCTAAAAAATCAAGGTGTCAAAAAAGTAACTGAACTAATCGACTATGAAAAACTTAGT
>JAYTNF010000043.1:0-3233 GCA_043748455.1 Cytophagales bacterium | reverse complement strand
TAAAAATATTGATTACTATTATTACATTTATATTACATAAACATTTTGAGTAATATATTGACGATTTATAGTACAAGTACTACGCAACTTACATTATGTGTTAATTTCTGAATGTGAAACAGTCCGAGAATGGTTAAATAATTATCAATCAAGCCAACGAAATAGTGAGCCAAGAATTATTATTGCCTTTTCTGCAAAAGAAATTAGGCAAAATAAGAATGATATTAACTTTATTTCAAATAAAATTAGTGAACAATTTTATCAAAGAGATTTATTTGATTTCTCACTTCCTTTAAAAGAAGATGCGTATTTTTTTGGAAGAGAAAAATTACTAACAACCTATTATGATGCAGTTAAAAAATCAGAAAATAGAGGTTTATTTGGACTAAGAAAAACAGGAAAAACGTCTTTTCTTTACAAACTCAAAAGAACTATTGAGTTTGAGAAAAAAGGATTGATGTTTTTTTATGACTGCAAAAACCCTTCAATAAAAAAAATAAGGTGGTATGAATTACTTGCAGATATTTGCGACAAAATCTCTGAAAAATCAGGAATTAAAATTTCAGCGAAATCAAAAAAATATAGTGAAGCAAAAATTTCAGATACATTTAGTAATTTGATTAGACAGGTTGGTGAGTTAGAAGAAAATAACAGAATTATTTTAGTATTTGATGAGATAGAATATATCTCATTTCTAAATAACAAAGAAAATCATTGGAAAAATGATTACATTGACTTTTGGCAAACTATGTGGTCGTGTCAAAGTGAATATAGAAATTTAGTATTTTTTATTGCAGGACTAGATCCAAGTGTTTTAGATACTAACAGAGTTGAAGGAGTACAAAATCCTTTATTTGGTATTGTTTCACCTGATTATCTAACGGGTTTTTCAAAGCCTGAAATGATACTTATGGTTACTTCATTAGCAAAAAAGATGGGATTAGAATTTCAACCTAATGCCTTAGAATACATATATAGCCAATATGGTGGACATCCACACTTAACAAGAAAATCTTGTAGTTGGATAAATAAAGATTATGGTACAAAAAAAATTAATAAACCAATAAAAATTTTTGAAAATGACTTGCTCAAAACACAAGACAGTAGAGAATTGGACTTGTCATATTATAGTAGCCACGTAGTTTCCGAATTATCAAATTTCTATCCTGATGAGTATGCTATGTTAGAAATGCTTGCAAGTGGTGAAAAACGTGAGTTTATTGAGTTTTCAAAAGAGCCAGAGTTTACAAAACATCTTATTGGATATGGACTTTTGGCATATGACAACCTCAATATGCCAAAAATAACAATTCCAGTCGTTGAGAAATATGTAGGTTTAGAATTAGCAAAAAAAGAGGGTAGAAAAACAATTTTAAGAGTTGTTGAGCCTTCTAAACGCAAATCTTGGTTATCAACAAGGATAGAATATCTACTAAAAGATTTTCAGTTGCTTGTGGATTTAATTAAGAATGCAAATCAAGATAAGTTATTTGGAGATTTTTCATTTCCTAATAGTCACGATTTTTCAAAAATCAAGATTTCCGAAAATGAGGAGATATTTGAGAATTTTATTAGTACTTGCTTCAAATGCTTTATTGAAAGTATTGAAATATATGGTAAATCTATCAACAATCGTAAGTATTACGAAGATATAATTACCGTAAAGTACCCAAGTTTAGTTTATGCTTTGGAGAGAATACGAGTTTATAGACACGAAAGGCAGCATTTACAACTGTCCGTTCCTATTACCAAACAAAAACTTGCATCATACTTAAAAGTTGATTTAGAAAACCAATCACCAAGTCAAGTAAAAGACTTATATTTTGTTTTACAACAGTGTGTTTTGGACAACTTATTAGCAGGACTACAAACGGAGATAAACAGGCTGACGTAAAACCAAGCATCACACAACATTGTATTTATAAAAAAGGGGCAGAAGTGCTAAATTTGGTCTAAGGTGCTTTTTAGTGGCTTTTGTGGTATATGAACTTTTGTGCTTTTAAGTCCCCTTCTTCATAAATACTTTTCCGTTGAACAAAATGCGAGGCTTCGCCTCGCATTTTGTTCAACGGTTCGTCGGGTTACACCCGCAGTTGTGCGAAGTGCAATGGCTAACGCCACTTCACTTAACTTTGGTTTGGCAAAAGCGGGGCAGAGGTGTTCCTTGAACATTTGGATATAAATGGGTTTTTGTAATTATTTGGGCTTTTGTGCTGGATTTCCCCGCCTTCGCCAAGCCCGACGAACCGTTAGGCACAATTATAAGAAAAGTGCTTAACGGGAATAATACCGAAGTCCCAAAAACTCAGGTGGCGGAAACCGAAAAGTCGATAGAGTAGGCTTAAACTATAATTTTAATTAAATATGACTGATGAAACAAGAGGCTACAAAAGTGGAGATAAGTGTCCCGATTGTAGCAAAGGAATTGTTACAATTAGAGTAACAGTCACAGTAACACCAGGCAAAGGTAACAAAGTTAATGTACGGTATGCTTGTTGTAGTAGATGTAGTTGGGCTACATACAGACAATAAGATAAAAAGAAAGCAAGTCAAAATAAGGCTTGCTTTTAAGTTTTTTCGTATATTTGTGCTATAAACTAATTAAAATTATGATGCTCGGAAATTTGGCAAATGAAGTAATCTTCAAAAAGGCTTTTACAGATAAATTCGTCTTACAATGTTTGGTAAGAGATTTATTTAATGTCGATTTTGTGCCTGAAACCGTAGAAACTGAAAAGAGATTTGAGCCTAAAATAGCTCACATCGATTTTAAGTATGACATTTTTGCACAAAGCCACGACCAGCGAATTATTGTAGAAATTCAAAAGGTTGATTATGATTATAACTTTGATAGGTTTTTGTCATACCATAATATGGCTATTGCAGAAATGCAACGAAGTTCAAAAGAATATAAAACCGACAAGGTAGTTTACACCATTGCAGTTTTTACAGGTAAATATGTAGGAACTGAAAGAAACGGAAAAGTAGTTGAACGAGATATTTTATTTCATCACAGCAATTTATTTGACTTGGAGGGTAAAGAATTTGATGTTTTTGGACATAAATTAATTTTTTTAAATCATCATTACATCAAAGATACAACGCCACAGGGTTACAAAGATTGGTTAAGTTTAGTCAAAGAATCGATAAAAAACCCTGAAAATCCAAACATTAATCTAAAAAATCAAGGTGTCAAAAAAGTAACTGAACTAATCGACTATGAAAAACTTAGT
>JAYTNF010000042.1:0-8352 GCA_043748455.1 Cytophagales bacterium | reverse complement strand
TAGTAAAGCAAGTTTACGAACAAATGGCAGAGCCTCGCTGGGTAATTGCAGTGGGTGCTTGTGCCTCAAGTGGCGGTATTTTTGACACATATAGTGTTTTACAAGGCATTGACAGGGTTGTACCTGTAGATGTGTATGTACCTGGCTGCCCACCAAGACCTGAACAAATTATAGAAGGGTTGATGAAAATTCAAGAATTAGCAAAAACAGAATCTTTACGCCGCCGCCATTCAGAGGAATACCGTTTGTTATTAGAATCTTATAATATTAAGTAGGCACTGTAGCTGTGGGTTTTAAGCCCACAGCACAAAATTTTATCGGATTTTTATAACAGTTTGTCGATTACTGAAATTTAGTTACTAGAGAATAGTTACCTTCGTCTATCAAAACTAATAACTAAATCTCTACAATTATGACAACTCCACGTAATACAAAAGAACTTTTACAGGCTTTAGAAGCAACAAATAAAAGATTGCAAGGCTTGCTTGATAAAAAAGTAGCATCGGATAAAAAAGAGATACCCGTTTCTAAAAATAATAATCTACAAGATATTGATAAAGACCAGAAGTAACAGAATTGCGTTAAAATCTGTTATTTATATATCTTAACGTGAGATAGTTTTAGAGAAAATGCTTAATTTTGCTCTCAAAATCTTCTTGTGTTATGATATATAAAAATTTAGTGCTATTCTTATGCTTAACTTTATTAATAACAACATCTTGTGATGACTGTGTTTTTACAAGTATCAATACAACGGTAGTTAGTGTTCGGTTTTATAGAAAAAATCCCGTTAAAACTATAAAAAAACCTATTCGTTATATTTTTGATTCCATCACAACTTCGGTAAATAACATATTGCAGAAAGACTCAATAAAAAGTTTGCCTGCCAATCTCACTGTAAATTTACCTTTGCACCCTTACGAAGACCAATCAAAGTTTTATATTATCACAAAAGTTAGAAAAGGTGGCGTATTAGTTTCTCAAAAAGATAGCATCATATTTAGTTACGAACGTAATTTTTCTGTGGTAAGTCCACGTTGTGGTTATGACCAAAAAATTAATAATTTAACGATAATGAAAAATACATCTTTAGATTCTGTTGTGATTTTTAAACCAACTTTGGAAGTAAATGATACTGTAAATGTTAGAATTTATGTGCAATAAATGATGTATTTTTGTGTGAAAATACTAAGAAAGATTGTTTTTTGGTAAGTGACGTTATAGTGGAGTTAGGTTTTTTACATCAAAATTAGTTTATTTTAAATTAGAGCTAATTTTGTATTGCTTTATAAGTTTTGATGCAAAAAAACTAATAGTGGAGTAGTTTATCCAGATACCAACTAAGGCAAACTGTTTAGATGTTTTAATACTGACATTTTAAATTTGTTTTGTCATTCTGAGCTAAGTTAGGTTTTATACACTTAAAATTTTACGTTTGTCAAGGTGTAAAAGTATCATTATCAACGTATAAACTGTAAGAATATTTACCGTTTTCTACGTGCATCAATATTGATTTTGTCTAAGACTATAATAGCATTTGGATAAACTTTATGCAGTTTTTTATAAGTTTTGTAGGCTTCTAATCGTTGAATAAAACTGCCTACACGGACTCTAAAATTTGGTTTGTCATAAGACATGTCTGCCCTTTCTTGCAAGTTTCGTTCTATGTTGTTCTCAATTTTCTGTGCTTCCTGTCTGTCTGAGCCTGAATATACGGAAATACGATAACCTTGCACACTTTTTACTGTTTTGTTAAACTCATACAAAGCCGACATTAAGGTATCCATTTGCACATTATCATGACGGTTTGGCAATTCAGCAGTTGTTTTTTTGATTGTAACTACTTGATTTACAGGTTGTCTTATTGGTTTCTGAGTTATTGATTCTTGTGTTATTTTTACTTTTTCTGGTGCTGGAACTTCTGCATATTTTTTGAGATAGGAACCCAAGTTTTCATCATAAACACCCGAATTTGTGTTTGTGGTAATTGGTTTGGTTGTGCCACAAGCTGTGATAATTGCACAAAATCCTAGTAAAAATAACTGTTGTAAATTTTTCATGTGATAATAATTTAAACAAAAAATATCCACAAAATTAATAATAAAAAACCACTTATACAACCATAAATTGAAACAACACTTAAAGTTGGCACAGCAATAAGTTTTTTACCAATTTCACTATACTTGTTAATTTGTGTTTTTGATTTGCCTAGAATATTGCTAATTCCTTCTAATTTTTTGAGTCTAAGTTGCAATTTTTGTGCATTTTCATTCACTTTATCGTTTATTTTATCAGTTACAACAGAGGTATTATTATCCAAACTTTGCAATGGTAATTTTTCAACTGCGTCTTCTATAAATTTTGACAATAATAATAAAATCTGCATAAATACTTTTTCAATGACCCAAAAAATTCCCTGTGCTAAAAAACCTGCTTTTTCTATTGCCAATTTTGATAAAGTTGGCAAAATTAATCCCATAATAACACCTTTTAAAACTTCGGAGGCTTTGGGAATTACAAGTTCTTGATTAACCGTTTTTTCTGACGTTTTGTAAAGGTCTTGATAAATAAGTTGTGTGGTTTCTATAGACAAAGATGCTGCCTCATCAACCTCTTTAATCAAATTCATACTCGCAAAATAAAACCCTAAACCGCCACCAACAATAACTGCAACACTTAGCACAATCAAAAAGAAAAGTATCGAGGCTACATTATGTGATGTTTTCAGCACTAAAAACAATATATCTAAGACAATAATCCCCAAAATAGGTAAAATTACAGTCATTTGGAATTTTGGAATACTTGCAAAAACATCTGTAATACTGTTGATTAAAGCTGTTGTTTCGTATTTGGAAAAATCTATATTTGTACGTTTCTGCAAATCGAGCAAAAAAGGTGAACTTTGCATAAAAAATGGTTTAGATGGTTATTAAAGTGTCATTCTGAACAAGGCAAGAGCTGAATTATTGATTTTGACACCATAATTTAATAGCGACATTTATAATTTGTCATTTTGAGCTTGACAAGAATCTGAAATATTGATTTTGACGTAATACCGTCAGATTCTTCGCAAGCTCAGAATGACAATTAGGTTTTAAATATTGTTAATAAGTTTCTACTTCCTCTAAAATTTTTTTCTCAACAGGTCGCAAATTTTGAATAGCATTTGTAATAAATGCAGGAATGCAGTTGCTGTGTGTTAAATTTATTTTGTCAGGGTCATTCAAATGATTAATCATGTCTTTATATTTTGCTTCGCCATGATTTTGAATCACTACCTGCCTTTTTTCCTCTTTTTGAAAATGTATTAACATACCTGTTGGGTCTGCTTCAGGGTGAAATTGTGTTGCCAAGATTTCTTCTGAAAATCGTATTGCCATAACTGCACGTTCTAACTCTACATGTGGGCGTAATTTTTCTAAGGCTAATATTTTTGCACCCAAACTTTTGAGTTTTTTATTATTTGGCTGCACAGCTTGCCAATCTCGTGAATCTACTGCATAAAATGGTTCGGGCAAGGTCTTAAAAATAGCGTCATGCTGACTTTCAGTGGTTTTGTGCATAGGCAAAATACCAAAAGAATTAGATTTTCGTTTGTTGATTTCTGCCACTTCAAAATATCGGCAAGCCATTTGGAAAGAATGACATATTAAAAATACGTGTTTGCGTTGGTCTTTATCATGAGTCTGGTTGTGATTCCAAAGTTTGTCCATGAGTTTAAAGTATTTCATTTCCCATTCCTGATTTTCACCATCAAAAGGACTTCCAGGTCCTCCACTTGAAATATATAAATCATATTTTTCATTGGGCATTTCATTCAGATTACGAGCCTCAAAAATATCATACAAAATGGTTTGCCCATGAACTTTTCCACTTCTCTCTGTCAAAATTTCTTTAATGCCTCGCATGCCTTGATTTGCCATACCATCATAGAGGTCAATTACTGCTGCACGTATAATATTTGATGCCATAAAATTATGTATTAGAGTTATTAGGTAATGAAATTGCTATAATAAAAGTCCTAATATAGCAAAAATCATTGACTAACAAAATAAGTTCAGACTATTTTTAGACTATTTACACAATTTAATCACTTTCCCTTCATCTGCGATTGTAATTTGATAAATAACAACTTTATTTACAATAATTTCAGAACCTGCTTTAAGGCGAAATTTATTTTTGACACCACTTTCTATGTCCATAATAAGGTCATGATGTGTAAGTGCTACTTGCAATGCTATTTTTCTGCCACAATTATTTTGTAATTCTACTGTAATGCCGTCATTGGCAGAAGTTTGTAAAATTATGAGACTGAATAGTGTGAATAACGTAAAGATTTTTTTCATAGGTAATTTAATAAGTATCTATTAATTTATATTAATTTTTAATTTAATAACAAAATTATTAAGAGTTTGTAGTATAGACATTAGTCTGTGCTTTTAATACTTTGATAAGCAATAAGACAGATTTAAAGTATATTTTGTACCACAGACTTTAGTCTGCGAGGTTTTGATAATCAACACTTTATAGACTAAAGTCTGTTATACATTTATTTTGTTCTATTACTTACTGACATTTTAAATTTTTTCTGTCATTCTGAGTTTAAGAAAAGTCTTAGGTAATGAGGTCAAAATCTTAATAAATTCAGATTCTTCGCTTTGCTCATAATGACAAAATTAAAATGTCAGTATTGAAATTAAAACATAAGTCAAAGCCATTATCCTAAATACTCACCTTCTATTGGCTGTGGTTCTATACGCATGACTTGTTCTATTTTGCGTTTGTAGAATATGGCTTTTTCGTAGTTATCACAGTTAATAGAAAGTTTTTTAGAGATGTTTTTTGAGGAAATTGCACGTAACTCAAAGCTATAAGTTGTGTTGCCTTTGTTGGTTGTGCTGACTTGTGCTACATAAACTTGGGCAATATCAAAACGGCTAAGTTGCATGCTTTTAGCATAAATTGGCAAAGGAATTGGTGCATGACTTATGGTTATTTCGTGTTTTGTTATCTTAATAATTGTGGTGTTCAAAAATAAACAAACAATATACCAAACTAAACCAATACCAACTGCCACATGAATTGAGGCAAACATTTTGAAAAAGAATGGCGTATCGGCAAGCATCCAACCAACTAGAAACCCATTCCAGATGAAGGCAAAAAATATCAAAAACCAAACTACATGGCTATACCAACGATAACTAATGGTTATACCTTGTGAATTTTCTTCTAATTGTAGTCCTTCGGGAATTGGCAAAATTTTGTCCATAATCTTAGATTAATAGTTTATATTGTAATTATCATAAATTTATAATTATTTTCAAAAAAAATAGCTATTTTGTATATATTTTCAAAAAAAACTATATTTTTGAGAAACTTAGGAATTACAATAAAATCAAAACAAGATTAAAGCTATGTTTCGCCATTTTTATACCATTTTTTTCACACTGTTTTTTATAGTTGCTAACTTGGTGGCTAATCATGCCTTTGGACAAGATGTTGATAAGTTACTCATAAAATATGCACAACTTGCCAAAGAACTAAAAGAATCTCAAAACTATAAACCGCCAACGGGCAGAAGACGACCAAACCAGCCAACGCCAAAAGCACCACGTGATACAAAAACAATCAAGTTAGAGATAGCAAAAACTAGTATTTTGTTGGCAGATAATTATTTGGCTATTCCTGATTATAGAAATGCTATTTCCTATTATAATGAAGCCGCACGAATAGCAGATGACAATAATGATTATACTACAGGTGCAGTTGCATTTCGCAAACTTGGAGACCATTATGCAAAAAATAATATTTATGCAAGTGCTATAAAAAACTATGTAGATGCGTCTGAAAACTATAAAATTGCCAAAAAATATGATGTTTATATTGAGGTATTATTAAAAATAGGACGTTTGCACATTGTAAAAGACGAAAATAGAAAAGCTATTAGTATTTTATCAAGAGCAGCACAAGAAGCTGAGTTTTATAAAGAATTAGGAAGATTAACAGAGTGTTTTGAATTATTAGCAAAAGCCTATACAAAAGAAGGAGATATTGACAATGCAAATAGGTTTATTCGCATGACCAAAGGTTCACAAGCTGTGATAGAAAAAACCCAAGTTCAGATTGCAGAACGTGAAACGGCAAAGCAAGCAGTAGAACAATTAGACCAGAAACAGAATATTATAGAAGCCAAATTAAGTTCGGGCAATTTGTCAAATGCCGAAAGTAATGAATTGAAATTGCAAGTAGCAGCTTTGGAAAAGGAGAAATCTCATGCTGAACAAAAATTGCGGATTCAAGAAGAAAAAATTAAAGCAAAAATAGAACAGCTTAAAGAAAAAGATTCACAGCTTTATGAAACAACCGAACAACTCTCTGATTCTCAGAAAGAGAATAAACAACAACAGCAATTATTGCTATTATTGGTGGGAATTGGGGTGATTATGTTTTTATTTGTCATTGTTGTAATCATAGCAGTGTTGAGAATCCGCAAGGTAAATCATAAACTTGCAGCCCAAAATATAGAAATATTGAAGCAAGCAAAAGAAATTGAACATCAAAAAGCCGAAGTAGAGAGGGCAAGAGATAAATCTGATGAATTGTTATTGAATATTCTGCCAAGTGCTATTGCCGAAGAACTAAAAGAAAAAGGTTTTGCTGTGCCAAAATCATACGACCAAGTCAGTGTATTGTTTGGAGATTTTAAAGGTTTTACGAATGTTGCAGAAAAATTAACGCCAAAAGAAATTATTAACGAACTCAATATTTGTTTCAGTGCATTTGATGCCATTTGTGAAAAACACAATTTGGAAAGAATCAAGACTATTGGTGATGCTTATATGTGTGCGGGAGGTTTGCCAACTGAAAATGAAACAAATCCACTTGATGCAGTTTTGGCGGGTTTAGAAATGCAAGAGTTTTTGAAAAAACGCAAAGTAGAAAAAGAGAGTTATGGCGAGGAGTATTTTGAAATGCGAATTGGTATTCATACAGGAGCAGTAGTTGCTGGTGTGGTTGGAAAGAAAAAATTTGCTTATGATATTTGGGGAGATACCGTAAACTTAGCAAGTCGTTTAGAAACAAGTGGAGAAGTTGGCATGGTAAATATTTCAGAAGTTACCTACCAACTTGTCAAAAATCAAATTTATTGTGCTTATCGTGGAGAAATTCCTGCAAAAAGTAAGGGAAATATCACCATGTATTTTGCGATGTCAAGGTGGTAAATATACTGATGTCACGGCAAATGTTATTATTGTGTATCTCTAACTATATGGCAAAATATACAAATAAATTTGTCTTGGTGCTCACAACCTCTAAATTTTTTACTACTTTATAAGATTTACAATCAATAAATTACCCAAACATGAATAAGCAACTTGTAAGAATACTCTCTAATTTATTTCCAAATCAAATTGTAAATTTTGCCTATAAGCAACTTACAAATCCTCAAATAAAAAAACTAAGACCAAATGAACTTGAAGTATTAGATACTGCCGAAAAAGCAATTTATAAGTTTCAAAATTTTGATATTCAAACTTATACTTGGCAAGGTGGTACTAATAAAGTTTTACTTATTCATGGTTGGGAAGGACAGGCTGGTAATTTTTCTGATTTGATTAAAAAACTTGTTGAGCAAAACTATACAGTTTATGCTTTTGATGCACCTTCACACGGTTTTAGTAGCAAAGGAAATACAAGTTTGATGGAATTTACAGAATTGGTGGGTATTTTGATTAGAAAGTTTGAAGTCTCAAATTTAATTAGCCATTCTTTTGGAGGAGTTGCTACTACTTTTGCCTTATCTAAAAATACAGATTTAAAAATAGAGAAATACGTTTTATTAACTACACCCGATAAGTTTTCAGAAAGAATACAAGATGTTGCAGACCAAATTGGTATTAGCGAAAATGTGAAAAATAAACTCATAAAAAAGTTAGAAAAAGAAACTTCTTTAAATGTAAATACTTTAAGTGTAAGTGAATTTGTGAGAACAATTCATGTTGCAAAAGCCCTAATTATTCACGATAAAAATGATACAGTTATTCCTATTTATCGGTCAAAAAATGTATTTAATCATTGGAAAGTTTGTGAATTTATGGAAGTTGAAGGAACAGGACATTTTAGAATTTTGAGAACTAAGTTGGTTATAGAAAAAACTTTAGAATTTTTGGAATCATAAACATTGAAAATTTTTGTATTATCACACATAAAAAAGTATTGGAAAGGCTAAACTTTCCAATACTCATCAATTATTGTTTCATAATTCTTTTTACAGTAGTTTTTCCTTCCACATTCAGCAAAAGTATATATACACCATTTGCAAGATTGTGCATCTCAATATCATGTCTGAAA
>JAYTNF010000041.1:0-29079 GCA_043748455.1 Cytophagales bacterium | reverse complement strand
CTTAAAAAAATATCATTTAATTTTTATTGCTAATTATATAGGTAAAAAAATATCATTACAAAAATTTCAACATAAACATCGAGTAATTATGAAAAATATATTAAAATCTTCCCTATTGGCTTTAAGTGTGTTGGCACTAACTTGGGGTTGCACAAAAGAAGATACTATGGCACCTATTTTGGAAGGTATTGCCATTATGGATTATGACTTAATCCAAGTTACTAATGATTCGCCAATTTTGCCTGTATCTGTAAAAGCTACAGATGATACAAAATTAAGCAAAGTAGAAATTATGGTAAGCTCTGATGCCAATTCAAAACAAGTAGCAAAACAAGAAATTCGCAATATGACATCTTCAAGTCTAAATGGATTTTCTGTAAGTGTGCCATTTCCTTTGCCCGCAGATGCTCCATCGGGGATTTATAAAATTGATTATATGGTAACAGATGCAGCAGGTAATAAAAGTAATAAATCTTACAAAGTTAATGTATTAAATTATCGTACTGTAACCGTAGATAAATGTGCATTTCCAACAGTCGGATTGCCAGCAGGCAAAAATGTAACCTTGTTTGTTACTGCACCTGCAAATACAGAAGGAGAATTATATGTTTCGGGAAATTTTGAACAAGCTGCGGGTGGTGCAGGAGATTGGACAGGTGGTGGTACTGCTGCTTTAAAATTGACAAAATTTAGTACAACTTGTTACTACATACATCTAAACTTAACAGAAACTTCTGAATTTAAAATTACAAGAGGCGAATGGGGCAAAAATATGAAAGGTGCAAATGGAGAAGAATTGGATAACCTTAAATGGAATAAATTGGCTGAAATGACTTATACCATTCCAAATTGGGCTGATAGACTTACATCTCCACCGATAACTTTGCCTGTAACAGCTATTAGCACTAACAAACTAACCGTAGTAGCAGACGTAAAAAATAATGATGCAGCTAAATATTTCTTAGTTAAAAAAGGTGCAACTACTTTGACAGGTGCTATTGAAATGTCAAGAGTACTAAGTTCTACACTTGTTGCAGGTGCTGTGCCACGTGAGACAGGTGCTGAATATGTAGTAGTTAGAGATGCTATTGCTAATGTAGGTATTAATGCTTATGGTTACGAACAAGTAGGAAGTTTTGACGGTATGACTAACCCTGTTTATATTGTGGTAGATACTTACAAACCAAATCCGCCCGTATTAGCACCGACACAAAAATTATTTATTGTAGGTGATGCAACTGCGGGAGGTTGGAATAATCCTGTACCAGCCAATCAAGAGTTTAAAAGAATTGCAGAAGGTAAATTTGAATTAACATTGCCATTGCAACAAAAAGGCTATTTATTATTACCTACAAATGGTAGTTGGGATTTTAAATGGGGAATGGTCGGTGCTAATCCTTTAAGTGGAAACCTAAATTTTCAAGGTTCTAATTTTTCTGCACCTGCTGCGGGTACTTACAAAATTGAAGTAGATTTCTTTAAAGGAATTTACAAATTGACAAGACAATAAGATTTTTATTGTTTTTTTAAGTGTTTAGCCTTCTAAATTCTATGTTTTTTAACATGGATTTTAGAAGGTTTTTTATTTTGTATTATTTGTCAAATTAACTAAGATTATACCTTAATTCATTATTTCTAATTCGTAATTATTTTTTTGTAATTATTTTTTCGTAATTGCTTTGAAAATCTAAACACATATATAAATGACTCAATATACAAATAAAGGCACTAACAAATATACTAACAAGGCTTTTCACATAAGTTTATTAACTATAATTTTTATCTGTTTTAGCACTTTTTTATACGCACAAAAAACAGTTAGCGGAAAAGTTAGCTCACAAACAGATTCCGCCGCAGTTGCCAATGTAAAAATAGAAGTTAAAGGCATAAAAAAAACAAGCTCCACAATAACTGATGCAAACGGTAATTTCAAAATTGCAGTGGGTGAGAAAAAAACAAGCAAAAAAGAACTGCAAAAAGCAGTTTTAGTTTTTAGTTTGGAAGGTTATGAAACACAAGAAATTTTGCTTGGCAAACAAACTGTAATTAAATTATTTATCAAAAAAATAATTATTCCAGACCAAGACACCGTTTATTCAGAACCAATAAATGTAGCTTATGGCACACAAAAACAAAGACAATTAACAAATTCAATTAGTCAAATAAAATCAACAAATATTGAAAATAATTTTGTAACAAGTTTTGACGCAGCTATGCAAGGTCGTGCAGCAGGTTTGCAAATTACGCAGACTAATGGCGTGCCAAATTCTCCTAATCGTGTGATTATGCGTGGTGGTGGTGGCGTTGCAGGTGGTGCAAATCCTTTGTATGTTGTAGATGGAATACCGATTTCGACAGATGATTTTAACAGCTTTTCTAATCCAAACACAGGACAAAACACTAATTTTTTATCAAATTTTAATAGTAATGACATTGAAAGTATTGAGGTTTTGAAAGATGCTTCGGCTGCAATGTACGGAGCAAGAGGTGCAAATGGTGTAATTTTAGTAACAACTAAAAAAGGGAAAGTTGGCAAAACTTCGTTTAATATCAATTATTATACAGGAATTTCGCAAGCTGCCAACAAATTATCAATGTTAAATGGTGAACAATGGTTGCAATTATACAATGAGGCACGTACCAATGATGCAAAATATGGCAGAATTTCAGATGGAATGTTATTGAAAGATGCAAATGGTTTGCCATTAAAAGCCTTACAAGCTAATGAAATGATACCTAATTTGAATGTAAAAGCTGGGGAAATTGCCAACACAAATTGGATAGACGAAACTTTACAAACGGCAAATGTGCAAAATTTAGATGTATCTTTACAAGGTGGCAATGACAAAACTCGTTTTTTTGTTGCAGGAAATTATTTTAATCAAGGTAGTATTTTAAAAACGGGAAATTTTGAGAGAATTAGCACAAAGATAAATATGAGCCACAAAGCTACCGAAAAACTCACTTTTGGGTTGCTATTAAACGTAAGTGCTACTAAAAATATTACGCCTCCAAGTTCTTTTTATGGTGGATTTGGTGCTGCTCAGTCTGTTGCTGCCCCTGTTTTGCCAATTTATAACACTGACGGTTCTTATTTTGGAACACAATTTTTTGATACCAAACGAAATCCCTTAGCTGTGATAAATAACAACAATTACACAACAACAGGACTTTCAACATTTGGCAATATGTATGCGGAATATAACCTTTCAAAAACTATTACTTTACGTTCTTTGTTTGGTGTAAGTTTGTATAATCAGTTAGAAAATAACTATTATTCGCCGATTAATCGTTATGACAATGGGCAAGGTTTGGGTGCTGTGGAAGAACGTGAAATCAATAATTTTAATTGGGTTACAACACATTATGCCACTTTTCAGAAACAATTTAACGAAAAACATCACTTAAATATTGTCGGTGGTTTTGAAGCACAAGACAATTCAACAAGATATTTGGGTTTTACTCCTTTGAATAATAGTGCTGGTTTTGCAGATTCGTATTTCACAACAGTTACAAGTAATTTTAATAATGATAACTTAATTAGAGGTTTTAATGGACGTGATGCTTACCGTTTTGCTTCTTTTTTCTTGCGTGCCAATTACACATTTAAAGGAAAATATTTGATAGGTTTGAACACAAGACTTGATGGTTCTTCACGTTTTGGCAGAAATAATTTATATGGTATTTTCCCTGCAATTTCGGCAGGTTGGATACTATCAAAAGAGAAGTTTTTTGAAAAAATTGTCGAGAAAATGACATTCGTGAATTACTTAAAACTTCGTACAAGTTTCGGCGTAACAGGTGCGTCTTCCTTTGGTAATTTTTCGTGGTTGGGTGCATATTCCTCCGCAGGTGCGTATGCAGGACAAGCAGGACTTAATTATTCTCGGTTGCCAAACCCTGATTTGAGTGCAGAAATCAAAACTATGTTAGATATTTCCTTAGATTATGAGTTATTTCGCAATAAAGTTTATGGAACAATAAGTTTTTATAATAACAATGCAAGTGCTGTTTTTATGCAACGTCCTATACAAAGTTCATCGGGTTTTAATAGTGTTACGCTAAATGATGCCAACATACAGTACAGAAATCGTGGTATTGAAATTACAATAACGACAAAAAATATAGCAGCCAAACAAAAAGGCGACTTAGAATGGGAAACATCTTTTAACATTGCACACAACCAAAATGTGGTAACAAATGCTGATGGAATTGCCCAAGATATTTTTGGAAATTCGCTAAATTCCACTCGAATTGTTGAAGGGCAACCGTTGGGAGTTTCCTACTTGGCAAAAAGTGCAGGCGTTGATATACTAACAGGATTAGCCATGATTTATGATTTAACAGATAAGCAAATTCCCTTAACACAAAGTTCAGCCTTAGCAAATCGCCGAGCAGTTGGCAAACCAAATCCCGATTTTTTTGGTGGCATTAACAACACAATAAGTTACAAAAATTTTGATATAGCTATTTTATTTACGTTTTCTTATGGCAATACAATTTATGACGAGTCTGCAAAATTCCAAATAGGCGGTATTGGGCAAAATCTTTGGAATCAACGAACAGAAGTGCTAAATCGTTGGCAAAAACCCGGTGATGTTACAAATGTTCCACGTCTTTCTACTGAAATTGGCAGTAATTATCAAAATGGTGCAGGTTATAACACAGACCGTTGGCTGTATGATGCTTCTTATTTGCGTTTGCGGACTTTGCAAATTGGTTATAGCTTACCTACAAAAATTATTAGCAAAGCAAAATTAACTAAGGCAAGAATTTATGTTAGTGGACAAAACTTGTTATTATTTACGCCTTATGTAGGTTTAGACCCAGAAGTGGCTCGTTATAGCCTAAATAATTTAGAAAGTAATTTGGCATATAATACGCCTTATCTTGCTACGCCACAAGCAAGAACTATTACTTTTGGGGTGAGTTTAGGGTTTTAGGGAGGTGATTTTATATCTAAACAAATTATTTTGAATGTGTTTTGTTTATTTATAATTTGGTTTTATATTTGGGAAATGTACATATATTTAAGAGCAGGGTGCAAGCATAAGAAAAAACATATAAACAAGAAAATGAACAAAAAATGACTAATTTTGTAGTTCAAGAGAATAAACTGGGCGGCACTCCGCTTGAAGACGAGATGATAGCAATAAAAACGGATATTTTTTTAGGGGATTGCAAAGAAGTTTTAAAACAACTTCCTGATAGTTCTATTGACCTTATTTTTACTTCGCCACCTTATGCAGACCAACGAAAAGACACTTATGGTGGGGTTCACCCTGATAAATATGTAGAATGGTTTTTGCCAATTTCACAAGAACTTTTAAGAGTTTTGAAACCGACAGGAACTTTTGTGTTGAATATTAAAGAAAAAGTAACAGAAGGCGAAAGAAGTACCTACGTTTTAGAACTTATTTTAGCACTTCGCAAGCAAGGCTGGTTTTGGACAGAAGAATTTATTTGGCATAAAAAAAATTCATTCCCTGGAAAGTGGTCAAACCGTTTTCGAGATAGTTGGGAAAGGCTTTTGCAGTTTAATAAGGACAAAAAATTTAATATGTACCAAGACGAGGTAAAAGTTCCTATTGGAGATTGGGCAAAAGGTCGTTTGAAAAACCTGAGTGAAACAGACAAAGTTCGTGATAATGCAAAAAATGGCAGTGGTTTTGGCAAAAATATTTCAAATTGGGTAGGAAAAGAAACCGTTTATCCTACAAATGTGCTACATTTTGCAACAGAATGTAGTAACAAAAACCACCCCGCAGCATTTCCAGAAAATTTACCCGAATGGTTTATTAGGCTCTTTACGCAGGAAAAAGACACTATTCTTGACCCTTTTGCAGGTTCAGGAACAACTTTAACGGTTGCACAACGAATGAATAGAAATTCTATTGGTATAGAGATTTTGCCTGAATATTACGAAATGTTAAAAAAAGAAATAGAACCATTAAAATATGCTTTGTTATGAAAAAAACTTTTCAAGTAGCTATTACAAAATCATTTTTAGTAACTATTGAGGCTGAAAATGAAACAGTAGCAAGAAATTTAACCGAATTTTACACTTCTGACATTCAAGATTTATCTTTGGAAAGACATAGAATTGAAGAAAATTTTTCTATTCAAGAAATTGAATGTACTTATAACGAAGCTACCGAAATTCAAGAAATACTATGAAAAAACTAAATTTAGAGGAAGTTTATGAATTTGTTGAGACAAATATATCTTTGTTTCATCAACAAAGGTTAGATTATGTAACTAAAAAAATAAATCTTGATAAAATTCTTGAACAAAAAAACCCTTATTTGTTTAGGGCAAAAAATGTAATAACTGCCCACGACTTAATTAAAGGTTTTTTAGATGCTTTTTTGCAATCACAAGAAGAAACTTTTTTTGGCAACTTTATGGAGAGCCTTGCTATATTTGTTGCTGATAAGGTTTTTGTGGCTAAAAAAATGCCAAAAAAGTCAGGAATGGATTTACAATTTGAAAGTGAGGATGTAATGTATGTTGTTGAAATAAAAGCAGGTTGGAATTGGGGAAATGCAAGCCAAATCAAACAGCTTAAAATAAATGCAAAAAGTGCAAAAGAGAAATTAGAAAGTGAAACTGACAAAACAATTATGATTTTAAATGGCTGTTGTTTTGGTAAAAAGAAAAATACAAAACCAGAAGAAGATGGTTATTATAAAGTTTGTGGGCAGGAATTTTGGCAGCTTATTTCCAATGATGAAAACTTTTATATCAAAATTATTGAGCCAATTGGACATAAAGCCAAGCAAAGAAATGAAGAATTTGACGAAGCTTATGGGATTTTAATCAACAAATTTACGGTAGATTTTGCAAACCGTTTTTGTGATAACGGTAAAATTAATTGGGAAAAATTATTAATTTTTAATTCAGGGAAAGTACATAAAAAGTAATTGACTACTTTTGGCAGTTCTATTTTCGAACCTGTTGCAGTTGCACTTGCCAAAGACAATTTTAAAAGAGTAGAAGCTCAATTTGTTGTTGGTAGTGAAATTAGCGAATTTTCACAAAGAGAAATACAAGAAATTATTAATGAACTTTCTATGGGAACTTTACCAAATAAGCAAAACGAAGTAGAAAGAATACGCAAAGTTTGCCAACAAGGGAAAATGCAAAAGCTAAAAACTGTAAAAATTGACTTATATTTGGAAAGTAAAGATAATGAAATATATCTTTTTGATTTAAAAACTGCCAAACCTAATATAAGTGGTTTTAAAGACCACAAAAGAACTTTATTAGAGTGGATTGCTATTATTTTGGCACACAGCCCAACTGCAAAAATTAATTCATACATTGCCATTCCTTATAATCCTTACTATCCAGAGCCTTATCAGCGATGGACTTTAAAAGGAATGTTAGATTTACCACAAGAACTAAAAGTAGCAGAAGAATTTTGGGACTATTTGGGAGGCGAAAATGCTTATACTGATTTGTTAAATTGTTTTGAATTGGCAGGTTTAGAAATGCAAACCGAAATAAATAACTATTTTTCTAAGTTTAAGCAGTAGCCAAATTAAAAGAATGAAAGATAATTTCAAAAATGCAGAAACTATTTTGTTAAAACAACACCCCAAATTGAAAATACTTGCAGTCAATGGTTGCTGTTATGGCATTGAAAATCAACCCAATAAAGATGGCTATCAAAAACTTTGCGGACAAGAATTTTGGGAACTCATTTCTGATAGCGAAACAGTTTATACAGATATTATTGAGCCACTTGGAAATCAAGCGAAAGAGAGAAATGAAGAATTTTTAAAAGCATACGCAAAAGTAGTCAATAAATTTACACTAAAATTTGCACAAGATTTTTGTGAAGATGGGAAGATAAATTGGAAACAAATTGTAGAATTTAACTCTCAAAAGAAAGTAAAAACATCAAAAGAGAGTGTTAAAACCTAAAAATTCCCTTTTTTCCCCATTGTTTATGTCCGCAAAAAATAACTCCATTAGCAAGTCAAACTTCATTTGAAAAACTGCTTTTGATAGTTTATTGTGTATTTTTGTGTGATAAAACCTTAAAAAATAGTTTCTTCGGGCAAGTTTGATGATATGGTGGAGTCGTTTCAATTCCATTGTGGGTTTAACACAAACGACAGCAAGAAATGGCGCTTTATAATTTTGGAGTAAAAACTGATGCAAAAGAAATATCGAAAGTCGTAAAATTAAAAGTAGAGTATCTTAAAAATGAAAAGAAATGAAAAAGAATTTATTATCACTTTTCTCAGGTTGTGGCGGAATGGATATTGGTTTTGAAGGTGGATTCAAAATTCCCAAGGCAACAATAAATACAGATATTCACAAACAGTGGGTTGAAAAAGAAGATGATATTTATTATTATCTCAAAGAAACTTTTTTTGAAACAAAATTTGCAAATGATATTAGTGAATACGCTAAGATTACTTGGAATGATTATTTTTCAAAAAAACGAGATTATGACTTAAATAGCACTTTCAAGGTTGGTAGCATTGTTGATATTGTAAAGGAATATAAGAATGGGAATAAAAAAGTATTTCCTCAAAATGTAGAAATTGTTACTGGTGGTTTCCCTTGTCAAGATTTTAGTGTTGCAGGAAAACGAAATGGTTTTAATTCTCATAAAGACCATAACGGTAAAATAATAAATTCCGATATTCCAACAGAAGAAACAAGAGGAAAGTTGTATATGTGGATGAAAGAAGTAATTGAAATTACCTTACCCAAAATTTTTATTGCAGAAAACGTAAAAGGATTAGCCAATTTAGGGGAAGTAAAAGAAATTATCCAATCAGACTTTTCAAATATTAATGGAGATGGGTACTTGGTTTTATCGCCAAAAGTTTTGCACGCTGGACAATTTGGAGTTCCTCAATCAAGAGAACGAATAATTTTTATTGGGTTTAAAAAATCTGCTTTGACAAAAGAGGCATTGAAAGAACTTTCAAAAAATGAAATTTCAGAAAAATATAATCCATATCCAGTTCCAACACATAGATTAAATGGAGAAATGCACTATTCTTCTGTTGAGCATTTGATGAAAATGTTTACCAAGAGTAAAGAAGTTTTATTGGACTTAAAAGAACCCGAAGAAGCCACCGATTTATCGCAAATGCACTACTCAAAAGCCAAGTTTATGGGCATTCATTGTCAGGGACAAAAAGAAGTTGAGTTAGATAAACTTGCCCCAACAATTCGTTCTGAACACCACGGAAATATTGAGTATAGAAGATTAAATTTAGAAAATGGTGGAAAAAAAACGGAGGAATTAAAGAAAGGATTAAAAGAAAGACGTTTAACATTAAGAGAATGTGCAAGAATCCAAACATTTCCAGACGACTTTAATTTTGTTATTCCACAAAACAATAAAAATACAAAATTTGCTGTTAGTCCTTCGGTTGGTTACAAATTGGTTGGCAACGCTGTACCACCACTTTTGGCGTACCATATTGCAAAAAAAATAGAATTAAACTGGAAATTTTACTTTGACAATAATTAAAAAATATAGATGAATATAGCTCAAAATTTACTCAATTCATTTCTAATTGTCTATTTCTACAAAATAGAAAATGAATTAAATACAACAAAAAACGGACTTGAAACAATAAAATTCCAATCCGAAGAAGCAAATACTGATGAATTTCTAAAAAGGTATTTCCAAACTTTTCTTTTAAAACATAATAATTTGTCAGGAGTAAAACTTAAAAAATTATCCGTAAAAATAGATTCGGAAGAACATACAATCGATGTTGAAAATTTAATGTCGTATAAAATAATAAATGTACTATTGCCCGAACATTTAAGTATAGGGCAAAAAAAATCTATTACTGAATCTAAAAAATCTGTTTATACAAGTCCTGATTTGTATTTAGAAATATCTGATGGTACAAATATTTATTTTGAATCGGTTGAATTAAAATCTACAAAAGACAACAATATTCCAGGTTCAAGTATTCAACAAGTTTCACCGTTTGAATGGGTAATTTTTGTAAAACGAGATAATGAAAAAGTTTTAGTAACAACTGGCTTTTACATCAATAGCATAACTGAAAAGTTGCCATTTCCAGACAGAAGTCCAAGACCACAAATTGGTTTTAAAACTTTATTAGACTGGAATAAAAAGTATAGAAAAGTTGAAAATGAAGTTTTGACTATTGAAAATATTTCAGAAATAAACAACGACAAAATTAAATTACTAACTGACTGGCAAGACTTTTTAGCAACAGAATGGTTAGAAATTATCAAATCAGAGGAAAGCCGAAATAGTGAAAAATGGTTTAACAATGCAATCAGAAAATTTGCCTTGAAGTTTTTGGACTATACTGAAACATTAACTGAAACCGAGAAAGAGAAATTAAAAAGTATCTTGGCAAGATTAATCAAGTAAAGACAGTACTCTTTTGCTGTTGTTTGTGTCCGCAAAAAATAACTCCATTAGCAAGTCAAACTTCATTTGAAAAACAGCTTTTGATAGTTTTTTGTGTGTTAAAACCTTAAAAAGTAGTTCTTTGGGCAAGTTTGATGATATAGTGGAGTTGGCTTTGGGGACACAGCCAATGGCGAAAAGGTTGTAATTAAGAATTAAAAGCAAGTCAAAATAAGGCTTGCTTTTTCTTTTTTTCGTATCTTTGTGATAGAGAACAAAATTAATAGAACTATGCAATTCGCCGATATAAAAAATGACATTGCTTTTCGCAAAATTTTCGGAAACGAAAATAAAACAGAAATTTTGATTTCTTTCCTCAATGCAGTTTTGAAAATGGAAGGAAACAAAAAAATTACTTGGGTTGAAATCCTCAATCCATACCAATTTCCACGAATTTCAGGGCTAAAATCTACTATTTTGGACGTAAGAGCAAAAGATAAAATCGGTAATTCTTACATTGTAGAAATGCAAGTGGCTGATAAAAAAGGTTTTGATAAACGCATCACTTTTTATAGTTCCAAAAGTTACGCCTCTCAAATCAATTCAGGAGATGAATATTATAAACTCAAACCTACTATTTTTATTGGTATTTTGAATTTTGAGTATTTGAAAAGTCCCGATTATTTATCAAGGCACGCCATTTTAGACACCAAAACTTACGAACAAAAGTTAAAAGATTTGGAGTTTTACTTCATTGAATTACCTAAATTTAACAAAACCGAAAAGGAATTGACAGATTTAGTCGGGAAATGGGTTTATTTCATCAAAAATGCCGAAAATCTAAACGTAATTCCCTCAGACGTTGATGATGAAGGTTTAAAATATGCTTATCAAGAAGCCGACCAACATACTTGGACAAAAGAAGAAGTTGAGGAGTATGAATATGCCCGTATGCGTGATACGGACGAGATAGCAAGGGAAATGTTTGTGGAGGAGAAAGCAAAACTAAGCAAACAACTTGAAATTGCTAAAAGCCTATTTCAAACTACACTTTCTAACGAAGATATAGCAAAACATACAGGTTTAACTCTTAAAGAAGTACAAGAGTTACGTAACCAATAACTATGCCTAACGTATGGTCTTTTTGCCATTGTTTATGTCCGCAAAAATAACTCCCTTAGCAAGTCAAACTTCATTTGAAAAACTGCTTTTGATAGTTTATTATGTATTTTTGTGTGATAAAACCTTAAAAAGTAGTTTCTTTGGGCAAGTTTGATTTGTTGGGGTGAGGATACAAATAACGGTGTAAATCTTTTGTACTCCTGTTTATTAGCTATTAATTTTTGCAGAAATATGGGTTTATGAAGAATTTAAAATCGAAAAATGATAAGCCAAACACTCTTGCTAATTATTGAGAAAAATGCTATCTTTACACATCATTAAATTAAACTCAAAATAAAGATGATTATTGCCAACCCTATTTATGATGTGGTGTTCAAAAGGCTAATGGAGAATGATAAGGTTGCTAAATTTTTCATTTCTACACTTTTAGAGCAGACGGTTGAAACTGTTGAGGTAAAACCACAAGAATTTACCTATACTAATGAACTTGCAGGTTTGGCTGTTTTTCGTCTTGATTTTATTGCTACTATCAAAACTGATATGGGCGAATATAAAAAAGTTCTCATAGAAATTCAAAAAGCAAAAAATCCTATTGATTTAATGCGTTTTCGTAACTATTTGGCAGAACAATACAAGAAAGAGGATAAGATAGACAACGAAAATATAGTATTACCTATTACTACTATTTATATTTTAGGTTTCAAATTGCCTGAAATAGAAACACCTTGTATTAAAGTAGAACGAAATTACAAAGACTTGATTAACAAAACTACTTTGCTTAAAAAAAGTGAATTTGTAGAAAAATTGACACACGACAGTTTTGTTGTGCAAGTTGAACGAATAACAGACCGTTATCAAACACGATTAGACAAACTATTGAGTGTATTTGAACAACGTAATTTTACAGATGACAAAGAAATTACCAAAGACTTTGCTCACGAACCCGATATAGACGAGTTAAAAACAATGACAGATATTTTGCATTATGTAGGCACAGACCCCAAAGAACGGAAGCAGATAGAAATAGAACAAGAGGCTTGGCGTACTGTCAATGCAATGTTTGAGGAGAAAGAACGGAAGTATCAAAAAGAGTTGGAAGAACAAAGAAAGGCTTTGAATGAAAAAGACAAGTTAATAGAAGAACTTCTGCGTAAACTTAATGAACAAAAATAAAAACGACATACAACGTGAGGTTTTTTGCCATTGTTTGTTTCCGCAAAAAAATAACTCCGTTAGCAAGTCAAACTTCATTTGAAAAACTGCTTTTGATAGTTTATTGCGTATTTTTTTTGTGATAAAGCCTTAAAAAGTAGTTTCTTTGGGCAAGTTTGATGATATAAGTAAATGTACAAATTTAGATTAACATTGACAAAATAAGACAATGAATAAAAGTTGTAATTAAAAACAAAAAGCAAGTCAAAATAAGGCTTGCTTTTTGTTTTTTCGTATATTTGCAATAGAAAATATAATGAAACAACTATGAGCAAAAAACTAATTCATTTCGATTAAGCAGTTAAAAAATTACTTCGCAACAAAGCAAATTTTGTTATTTTAGAGGGTTTTTTGTCAGAACTTTTGTTTGAAGACATCAAAATTCAAAAAATCTTAGAAAGTGAAGGTAAGCGAAACGTCGCACCTCAAGAAACTGATGAGGATAAGTATAACCGAGTGGATATTTTAACGCAAAACTCAAAAAATGAATTAGTCATCATAGAAATTCAGAATACTTACGAAATAGATTATTTCCACCGAATGGCTTATGGCACTTCAAAAGCCTTAGCAGAACATTTGAGTTTAGGACAGGCGTATTCAGAGATAAAAAAAGTAATTTCTATCAATGTCGTTTACTTTGATTTGGGGCAGGGAAAAGATTATGTCTATAAAGGCAAAACAAATTTTGAAGGCTTACACGAAAAAGATACCTTGCAACTTTCTACCCAACAAAAAATGACCTTTGCTAAGAAAGAAGTGTCAGATATTTTTCCTGAATACTACATTATCAAAGTTAATCAATTTAATGACATTGCAAAAGATACCTTAGACGAGTGGATTTACTTCTTGAAAAACAGCGAAGTGAAAGACGAGTTCAAAGCAAAGGGCTTAGCAGAAGCAAAAGAGGTTTTAGACATTATGCGGTTGGATAAAGAACAACAGTATGGTTATAATCGTTATTTGGACTATTTACACCTCAAAGCAAGTGAAGCACTTTCTTTGCAAGTAGAAGCAGAGGAGAAAGTACGAAAAGACGAGAAATATAAAAACTCTGTTGAATTTGCTAAAAATATGTTAGCAGATAACGAACCTAACGAAAAAATAGCAAAATACACAGGCTTAACTCTCGAACAAATCCAAGAATTACGAGCCAAATTAAAGTAATAACTATGCCTAACGTATGGTCTTTTTACCGTTGTTTGTGTCCACAAAAATAACTCCATTAGCAAGTCAAACTTCATTTGAAAAACTACTTTTGATAATTTATTGCATATTTTTTTGTGATAAAACCTTAAAAAGTAGTTTCTTTGGGCAAGTTTGATGATATAGTGGAGTTGTGTTTGCAGAAATAAACAATAGCAGAAAAATATATCGTGATTTTTTGGAAAGGCTGCATAATTCTTAAAAAAATCGTAACTTTGGCTATAAATAAAATCGTAATTTCCAATGGCAAAGTACATCAATCCATATACAGATTTTGGCTTCAAAAAACTTTTTGGTGAGGAAGGAAACAAAGACCTTTTAATTGATTTTCTTAATCAATTATTGCCTACATATCATCAAATTGCAGACTTAAATTTTCGTAATGTTGAAAATCTGGCTGATTTGTCATCAGAAAGAAAAGCTATTTTTGATGTGCATTGTAAAGCTGTTTCGGGCGAAAGGTTTATTGTAGAAATGCAGAAAGCAAAAGTAAAATACTTTAAAGATAGAAGTTTGTTTTATGTTACATTTCCCATTCGAGAACAAGTTCAACAAGGCGAATGGAATTTTAAATTAGAACCTATTTATTTTGTGGCTGTCCTTGATTTTGAATATGACGAAGCAGAGGAAAAACGTAAATTTAGACGTGATATATCTTTAAAAGACCAAGATGGAGATTTGTTTTTTGATAAATTGCATTTCAGATTTTTGCAAATGCCTTTGTTCAAATTGCAAGAAAGTGAATTAAAAACTAAATTTGATAAATGGTGTTACTTTCTGAAAAATTTAGAAAGTTTCGACCATATTCCTGCCATTCTTAACGAGTCTATTTTTCAAAAAGCATTTGAAACGTCAAAATTATCTAACCTAAGTGCTGAACAAAGAAGTATTTATGATGAAAACCTTATTCAGTATTGGGGAATGAAAAGTGCTTTGGAAACAGCAGTTGAGGACAAACTTGTTGAAAATGCAACAAATGGAATATTGAAAGGCTATGATAATAACATTATCGTAGATTTAACAGGCTTATCTATTGAACAAATAGAAAAGTTGCGTGCTGAACTAAAAAGATAAAACTGCTGCCAACATTGTATTTTTTTTGCCGTTGTTTGATGTCCCCAAAAATAACTCCATTAGCAAGTCAAACTTCATTTGAAAAACTGCTTTTGATAGTTTTTTGTGTATTTTGTGTGTTAAAACCTTAAAAAGTAGTTTCTTTGTGCAAGTTTGATGGTACTACAGCCAGCTTGCGAAGAATCTGAAATATTAAGTTAATTACTCCAGATTCTACACTAACAAAAATTTTACTCAATAATGTTGTGAAACTTAAAGTTCAATAACCTATTATCTTGTACTGATATAAAAAATTCTTTTCGTTTCAACCTTATTATCCTTTGTACTAATTTCTAATTGATAATTTTGTGCTTGTCCATTGGTTGTAAGCTGAAATACATTTATAAGTGGTGGTTGTGTAAAATCATAAACCAATTCTGATAAGTTCTGAATATCCACAATATTTGTTCTTGTTGTGCCAACAGTAAAAAATTGCTGAATGTATGCCAAGAAATTATCATCACTAACCTTGCCTTGAAAAGTTAGTCTTGTTGCATTTAAGGGAATAATTGTTGGGTTTTGAGCATCTGTACTCAACACAATATCCACTTCTACACCTGTACTCAGACGAATTACTGGACGTATAACCGTAATTAATGCAGGGTCATCAACCTTAATTGTAATTCTTAACGTATAAATAGTCTGATTTCCTGAATTATCCGAAACAGTCAAAATTAGTTGATATTCGTCATTAATTACGGCTGATGTTGGAATATTAAAATTATCTGTTACCAAATCTTCCAATTTTGCAGTTGTGCCTGTCAAAGCAATGTCTTTTGTGGAGACAACAACGCCATTTGTGCGTCTAAAAACAATATTTAAGTTAGCCAAACCTTTATTATCTGAAAGTGTGCCAGCTAAAAGTTTGAAATTACCTTTTTCTACCACCAATAATGTACGGTTTAAACTATCTAAAAGTGGTCTTGACCTGCCAACAGTTATTATTGGCGAAATTCTGTCGCAATCTATTCGCAATTTTATGGGAAAACTATTAGTATTGACATTCCCTGAAAAATCTGATGCTGTAATATTTAATGTAAGAATATCGCCATTTGCTACAATTTTATCTTCGGCATCTTTTTCAGGAATACGAATTGGTGGTGCAAATAAATCTATCAAACGAATAGTTTTTGTGGTTGTATTATTCAAATCTGTCGAATTAGTAAATACATTTACTTCCCGATTGCTGCGATTAACAGTCAGAGCAGCTGTAATATTTTTAATAGCTTGGTTATCTGAAACTGTTACTTCACCATTAAAATTCAGCACATCTAATTGACAAATTGTATAAATCCCATCTGCATCTGCCACTAAATTTACAAAAGCATTATTTTTGAAAACTGTAATTTTGGGTGCAACATTCAATATAGGTTTAACTTGGTCGGGCAATATTTTGGTATATTTTACAATTTTGGTAGAGTTTTTCGCTGCATCTGTAACCACAATCGTAATAGCATAATCACCTGGGCTTGCATCAACAGGCACAGGAAAACAAGTTATGGCATCATAACGTCTGCCACCTCTATCTAAATTAATACCGAGTTCTTTATAAAAAACTTGTGTTCCTAATGAACTATTCACAGAACCAAGCGGAGAAACATTCATTTGAATAGATATTTTTGCTAATCTTTCGTTATCAGTATAACTTGTGCTTACACAAATGGTGTCTTGCAATGTATATTCTGGCTTGATATTGAAGTCTGCAATAGCAGGATTTATTCGGTCTTGGACTTGGATACAAGAAAAACAGATGACCCAAACAAAACAAATATATATAAAAGATAGATTTTTCATGGTTTTAATGCGACATTATTGCCAAATTTACAAATTTCTAAATTCTTATGCTTATTTTGGCAAAAAGTTTTAAAAAAATATTATTTTGCGTGAGTGTTTGACTTAGCTCTAACATTTCTCAAAGAATGTTAGAGCTACTACTTTCAATCATATTTCATATTTACCTCATAACCATGAAAAAACTTATTTTATTTTCTCTATTTATACATAATTTTCTTTGTTATTTTGTAGCTTTTGCACAAGATAAGCCAGCATATTTATTATATGACAAAGTAGATAAACCTTTGACTTACAAAGACTTAATCCAAAAAGCAAGTGAAGCAGATGTCATATTGTTCGGCGAAACTCATAATAATCCTATTGCACATTGGCTACAATTACAACTCACAAAAGATTTGTATAAAATCAAAAATGAAAAATTAATTTTGGGAGCAGAAATGTTTGAAACTGATGTGCAATTAGTGATTAACGAGTATTTGTCGGGAATTATCAAAGAAAGCAGCTTTGAAAAAGAGGCTCGGATTTGGGATAATTATACCACAGATTACAAACCCTTGCTATTATTTGCAAAGCAAAATAAATTAGGTTTTTGGGCAACCAATATTCCACGTAGGTATGCTTCGGCAGTTTCGACATCAGGTTTAGATATTTTAAACAAGGCAGATAAGATTGCAAAAACAAATTATTTTCCAAATTTACCCATTGAAGTAGATTATGAACTACCTTCCTATAAAAACATGCTTAATATGATGGGAAGTAGCGGCGTTGTGCATACAGATGCTAATAATTTTGTGGCTGCACAAGCCATTAAAGATGCAACAATGGCATTCAAAATCAGCCAAAACATGAAATCTGGGCATACATTTTTGCATATTAACGGTGCATATCATTCAGATAACTATGAAGGTATTGTTTGGTATCTCAAAAAATATAATCCAAATCTTAAAATATTTACCATAACAACAGCAGAACAAGAAGATATTAACGAGGTGGACGACAAAAATGATGGAAAAGCTGATGTCATCATTTGTGTGCCTGCGGATATGACAAAAACGTATTGAAATATGATGTATTGAAATATGATGTATGAAATATAAGATTTATTACTGTAAAATACTATATTTTATAAATCATACTTCATACCTTATATTTCCTATTTTTATATTTCATACCCTATATTTCATTTATTCCTTAACAATTTTTCACATTTATTTTGTTACTTCGGCACTATATTTCCATTAAATCTATGAAAACAATTTGTTTCATAAATTCTTTTTTTACTATTTTTGTTAATATTTTTAACTTAATAAGAAAAATTAAATTATTTTAATAATATTTTAACTATTTGATAATCAATGAATTAATTTCATATTTTATAAATAATATTTCATATTTATTACTTATCTATAAACCTAAAAAACAATGAAGATAACCCGTTTAGCCTCAATAATGACTTTGGCTTACTTACTTTTGGCAGTTCAGACAGCCGCATGGTCTCAAACCATACAAGATGGTTTGAAATTTATAGACAATGAACAGTTTTTGAATGCAAAAAAATTGTTTCAAAACTTGGTAAAACAGAATCCATTACCTGAAAATTATTATTATTTAGGTAATACTTATTTATTGCTATATGACATAGATTCTGCTGATGAATATATTGATACTGCAAAAATGAATTTTGAAATGGGTTTGACAAAAGACCCCAAATATGCCTTAAATTATGTAGGTTTAGGCTCTGTGCGAATGTTTGCAAAAAACAAACAAGGTGCTTTGGAATATTTTAACAAAGCAACAGAAATGACAAAATCAAAAGATGTTGAAGTTTTATACCGCATTGCACAAGGTTATATCATGTTTGATTATAATGACCCTGTGGCAGCTATTGAAATGCTGACAAAAGCTATGGAAAGAGATAAAAAAAGGTTAGATTTATTTCTCATGCGTGGCGATGCCTTTTTAATGCAAAATGATGGAAGTCGTGCAAATGCAGATTATGATGAGGCTATTCGTTTACAACCTAACTCACCCAAAGGTTATATTCGGTCTGGCAAAGTATTAATTCGTGCAAAAAACTACCAAACAGCCTTAGAACTTTATAATTCGGGTATTGCAAAAGACCCAACTTATATGCCTTCATATAGAGAAAAAGGTGAATTGTTGTATTATGCAGGTCGTTATAAAGAAGCTATTGATGAATATAGAAAATATATCACAAATTCTGATGCAGGACTTGATGCAAAATATAAATTTGCAGCCTTTTTATACCTTAATAAAGACTATATGGAGGCTATTGATTTGTTGCGTGAATTAGACAAGGTATTAAAATTGGCAAAAATTCACAGACTTATGGGCTATTGCTACTATGAAGTCAAACAATATGATATGGCGGTTGAACAAATGGAGGAGTTTTTTAAAGAATCATTACCTACTAAAATTTTGCCAACAGATTATGATTATAGGGGACGTGCTTACTTAGCAAAAACCAATGCAACAGCAGCCGATACAGTAAAAGCAATAGATAATATTTATCAATATGCAAAGGCTGATACAACAATAGCAGAAAAAAAATTGACTGAATTAGCAGAAGGTTTTTTTAAACAAAAAAAATATGTAAAAGCATCTGAAATTTATGAACAGTTATTAAAAATAGTCAAAAATGTAAATTCTAATGCATATTTTCAATTAGGAAGGTCTTATTATTTTATCAAAAATGAATATGCTAAGTCCTTAGATGCAAATGCAGCTAAAATTACACAAGGCAATATTATGGCTGATACTACTTTCTCTAAATTATTACAGTTAGTTCCAAATTCTACCCAAGCTAATTTGTGGAAAGCAAGAGCAAAAGTACGTTTAGACCCACAATCAGCAAACTTGAAAGATGCAGCAGGTGCTAAATTTTTAGCAAAACCATATTACGAAAAATATGTAGAATTATTGGATAAACAAACTGATAAATCTAAAAGTATTAAAGATTTGATTGAAGCCTGTTGGTTTTTGGGTAATTTTAGCTTGCATAGTTTGCAAGACAAAGCTAAAGCAGAAGAATGGTGGAAAAAAGGACTAAGTTATGACCCTACTTACGAACAACTCAAAAATATTTTGAGTGTTTCGGAACAAGCAAAAAATGTTCAGGAATTGTTAGCAATTATTAAAAAGTAGTAATCTAGCTGTTAGGAAATACATTATAGATGTCATCTTTCGAAAAGATGACATCTATAATGTATTTCCTAACAACATTTTCAGTTTTTTTAATTTTATATCTACTACTTAGCTTATGTTACTCGAAGACCTTAAATCTGCTGCAAAGCTTGCAGAACCTACCAACAAAAAACTTGTCGCAAAATTGCTACGGTTAAAACCTAAAAACTTAGACGATACTGTCCAAGAATTGCATGAAGAGGCATTTGAAAATATAGACTGTTTGACTTGTGCAAATTGTTGTAAAACAACAAGCCCAATTTTTCAACAAGGTGATATTGAAAGACTTGCTAAGCATTTACGAATGAAAACTTCTGAATTTATTGATAAATATTTACACATCGATATTGATGGAGATTTTGTGTTAAATGCTGCACCTTGTCCATTTCTTGGACACGATAATTATTGCCATGTTTATGCTCACAGACCAACGGCTTGCCGAGAATATCCACACACAAATCGCAAAAGATTTTACCAATTATTAGATTTAAGTCTCAAAAATACAGAAATATGCCCTGCAGTTTATGAAATTATGGAGAAATTGAATAAAATATATGAGAAAAAAGAAAAAATAATCTAAAATTGACAAAAAATGTACCACAGAATTTAGTCTGTGCTGTCAATAATTTCTGTTTCTGCACCAATTCCTTGCAAAACTTCTACATAATCGAGGTCTTCTAAACCTTTGCGAAATTTAATTTTTTGGTTATTTTTATTTTTGACATACTCTTTTTCAAAAATAAAAGTTCGTGGAATTACCAAGGCATCTTTTTTCTCAGCTACAATAATATTTGCCTCAACAGACATGCCTGAAAAAAAGTTTTGATTATCACTTTTTGCAATGCTTGCCACAACTTTGGCAGTTTTATTTAGTGGATTTATCGATGGATAAACTTGGATTAATTGCCCTTTAATAAAAGTATTTTTTAATGAATTGAGTTCAAATATTACCTCTTGCCCAACTTTTACTAAACCTAAATCATTTTCATCAATAGCTAATTCAACCTCAAAATTAGTCGTTTGCCCAGCTTCTATCAATGGCATAGCAGGCGTAATTAGCTCACCAGCCTTAATACGAATATCATATACCCGCATATTTGCATCTGCATACAATATAAAATCACCTTTTACAGCCTTTTGTGTAGCATAAATATTTTTGGCATTTTGGTATTCTGTACTTGTTTTCTGATTTATATTTTGCAAATTCAGTCTTGCTTTTTGCAAGTTTTGTTTCGATATTTCTGCCTGTGTTCTTGCTTGGTCAAGCATGAGTTTTGAGGTGGCATTTTGCTGAAAAAGGTTTTGAAAACGTATAAAATTTGCAGAATCTAAAGCATATTTACTTTGTGCGGCGTTAATATCTTCTTTTGCAACTTGTATGGCCGCAGAATTTGCAGAGGCATTATTTCCTGCAAAACTCAAATTTGTTTGAGCTGTTTGAATATTTAAGTCGGAAATTTCGCTGCGAATGACTAATAACGGCATTCCTGACGAAATTGTATCACCTGCTTTCACAAAAACTTGCTGCACATAGCCACCTGTTTTTGAGGCTAATATACGTCTTTGTTGTGGATATAACTTTCCAGAAGCATAAATTGCTTGTGTAATATTTTTGCGTAATGGTTTAATTGTATGGTATTTAGGTTTACAACTTGTGCCTAAAAATATGCAACATGCTACTAAAAAAAGTGTAATTTTATTCATTACTACTACAAATAGAACTTAATTATTTTTGTGATTGTGTTATGATTTGTGTTACTTTTTCGACTGCTAAATCTAATAAATCAGCAATTTCTGAAATATTTTTACTTTTGCGGTGAAGTTTTAAAACAGTCTGTTCCAAAGCTATTTCCTGCCCTTCTGCTTTTCCCTCTGCTTTTCCTTCTGCCAAAGCTTCCTCTTTTACTTTTTCTGCTAATGCCAATCCTTTTTTAAAACCATTATTTAATGCTGCATCATAAGCTGCTCTTGCATCTTCTTCTCGCATAAAATCATAATCATAAGCATCTAAATCTTCCTTTGTCCAAGTATATTGATTAGCTTCTTCATAAGCTGATTTTAAGCCAAGGTCATCTACATTATCTGGAATTACTTCAAGATTTTCTGCATTTTTGATGAAATAAACCCACTTTTCTGTTAAAGTACCAAGTTCTTTCTCCTTTTTTGTAAATTTTGGTAATTCTATAAATGTAAATTCTACATCTTTGACGGTATTTTCACCTGTTTCTATGTCTTGTACTCGACTGCGATTGATGAAATTTGGATTTTGCGTAAAGTTAAAATCTACAATAGCTATGAAAATAACAGGATTTAATTGCCTATAAAAATCTCCACGCTTAATTTGGCTGCTATAACTTTGTGCTGCATAATACAAGACTCTTTTGTGAAAACCATCAAGTTCTGCAACTTGCATTTCTACAATGTAGCTTCTTTTGGCTTGGTCAGTTGCTTTCACATCAACAATGGTAGCCTTACCACCTCGCAACTTTGGTAATTGGTAAGGATTTAAAATCGTAACTTCTACAATTTTTTGTTCTCCTTCAAATTCCAAAACGGCATTTAAAAAAGAAATTAGACTTTCCTTGCGATTTTCATTGCCAAATATCTTCCTAAAAGCTGTATCATTTTTTACATCTGCAAATTTCATAGATTTAATATAAGTTATTTATTAAATTATTTTAGCCAACCATTACCTCCACAAAATCACCATGCAGATATTTATTTGCCATTTCTTGTAGTTGAGTAGCAGTAACAGCATCAATAGCAGCTAAATATTTCTTGTAATAATCTATTGGCAAATCAAATACAAACATATTTCTATATTTATCAGCAATGGCAAAAGGTGTACCCAATGAATTAACAAAAGCACCTTTCATATAGTTTTTTACCATCATTAATTCTTCTTTTGGCACTTTTTCATTGCGTAAAATTGCTATTTCTTTAAATATTTCAGTTCTTGTTTCCAATTTTACTTCTTTTTTTACATCTGTACCAATTATCAAATAACCCACATGACGATTAAATTGCATAGACGAGCTAATACCATAAGTATAACCTTTTTCTTCTCTAATATTACTCATTAAACGAGAGCCAAAATAACCACCAAGAATTTCATTTAACACACGCATAGGAATATAATCTTGGTTTGTGCGTAAAAATAACGGTTTCCCAATACGAATAGAGGTTTGCATGGCATCATCTTTTGCTAAGTATAATTCACCACGTTTGCCATTTGAAGTCAAAATCATACGAGGCTTTTCAAGAGGCTTTTGTAGATGCGAAATATACATGTTGCTAAGAAAAAACTTAATTTCATCTTTTTCGCTATCTGTCAAACTGCCCGATGTCAAAATTTCAAAAGGTTGCTGATAAAATGCGTTATAATAAAAATCTGCTAATTGACTTTGCTTCACTCTTTCTATTTCTTCAATCGTCATCTCAACACCATAAGGCGTATTATCTCCAAATAATAAGGTACGAAATTTTGCAGACGCAACAACAGAGGTTTTTTCGTTGCTAACTTTGATATTTTGAATATTAATATCCTTTACTTTTTGCAATTCATTTTCAGGAAAAGTTGCTGTTGTTAAAATCTCTTTTAACAAAGTTAGCATCGGATTTAAGTATTTTGTTAGTGAATATAATTCAATAGTGGCATAATCATTTCCAGACGAAATTTCCAAAAATGAGCCATATTTATCTATTTCTTCGGCAATTTGAGAGGAATTCTTGCTTTGTGTGCCTTCATTAAGCATGCGAGCAGTAAAAGCCGCAATTTCTCGTGAGGGAGCAAACCAAGTTCCAGCCCTAAAAATCAACTGAATTGAAACAGCAGCTTGCTTACCTGATTGGATATGACTCCACCTTAAACCATTCGCTAAGGTTTCTATTTGCGGAGTTACTAAATCAAACTCTTTTATTGTGTGGACTGTTGGTGCAACATTCCGATTAAGTGGCGAATTTGGCATGGTTTATTTGATTAGGACTTTCGCAAAAATGCAAAAAAACTTTGAATAAATAATAAAAAACGCTAATTTTATCTAATATTTTTTATATTCCTAATAAAAAAACACAATGTCAAAGAAAAAATTAGTTGTTCTTAGTGGTGCTGGCGTAAGTGCCGAAAGTGGCATTGCTACTTTCAGAGATTCTGGTGGTTTGTGGGAAGGTCATGATGTCATGGCAGTTGCTTCGCCAGAAGGTTGGGCAAAAAACAAAGCCTTAGTCTTAGACTTTTATAATCAAAGACGAAAACAAGCCGCAGAAGTAGCACCAAATGAAGCACACAAAATTATAGCAGACCTCGAAAACGATTTTGATGTGATTGTTATCACACAAAATGTTGATAATCTACACGAAAGAGGTGGTTCTACAAATGTGATGCACTTGCATGGAGAACTTTTTAAATCGCAAAGCACTGTTGATAAAAACTTAGTTTATGATATGAAGGGCTGGGAAATTAAACTTGGCGACAAATGCGAAAAAGGCTCACAACTACGTCCATACATTGTTTGGTTTGGTGAAGCTGTACCTTTGATAGCTAAGGCAGCAGAAGCATGTGAAAAAGCCGATGCTTTAATTGTAGTTGGTACTTCTATGGTAGTTTATCCTGCGGCTGGACTTATAGATTATGTACCATTAGAGATACCAAAATTTATTATTGACCCAAAAAAACCAGATGTTAATTTCTATAAAAATATTACTTTTATAGAAGAAAAAGCTACAACAGGTATGCAAAAAGTAAGGGAATTGTTGTTAAAAATGTAAGATTAATCATAACTTTTGGAAAGTTTTAAACTTTCCAAAAGTTAGTTGGCACTCAAAAAATTATGCGTTTGCAGCAAAAGATGCTTTAATTGCTTCAACATCAACATTTTTAATAACTGGTTTTGCAGATATTCTTTTGATGTCTATAACTCTTTTATTTGCTTTTGCAGAATTTCTGCGGTCTTTTCTTTTTAATCTTGTAACGCCCATGGTAATATATAATAGTTTATGTGATGATAAATTTTGAAAAATTGATTTTGAAAATTAGGCTGCAAATCTATACTAATTATGTTTGATTTGCAACTTTTTTTAACTATTTATATTGAGTCTGATAAAGGTATTGTACCAAAAAAGACTACACTTCTATCTGTGGTATCTTCGGACATGTGAAAATTATAAAAATTGCGATATAACTCGTTTTTTGATATAATGCCATCACTATTCAAATCCATAGCTATAAATGCTTTTTCAGCAGCTTTTTCCGAGTTTCGGAAGGCACGATAGAAACTTATATAATCATTTTTTGCAATATATCCTATTTTATGAGGGTCTAAAACTTCATAAATCATGTCCCAAAATGGTTTTGTGTATGCTTCAAAAGAGGCATCATTGACAAGAGCAACTTCATAACTTGCCAAAAATTCACTCAAACTAATTTGGTTATCATCATTAGCATCAGCATTTTTGAGTAGCTGTTCCCACAAGTTTTTAAAAATAGTTCTAAAATATTTATCTTCCGCACCATTTTCTTCCCACATAAATTCATAACAAAAATTATTACAAATTTTTATAATGTCATTATATTCTATCTGTCCATTTTCATTGACATCATAGAATTCAAACATACGAATCACTTTTTGCTTTCTAAATTCAGATAACATAACATCTAAAATTTTAATATTTGACAATTTTAACAAATAGTTTGCAAATCTAATAATATTTTCACAAAATTATTAAATTTGCTGCACAAACACTAAGCTAAAAATTTATGAAATCAAATTCACATCACAAACGTATTGGAAGTTATCCACAATGGAGTGTAATAACAACAGTTGCCATTACACTTTTTATGATTGGTTTATTTTCTCTTTTGGCTTTGTATGCAGGAAAACTTACAGAAATATTGAAAGCAAGTATTGATGTTCAGGTTTATACACAAAATAATTTGGGCAAAGAAGACAGTCTAAAATTGCAAGAAAAATTGCTTAATTGTAGGTTTATTGATAAGAAAAACGAAAAGCCACAATATACATACACTACAAAAGAGGAAGCAGCCAAAAGAATGATTGAAGCAAGTGGTGAGGATTTTATTGCATTTTTGGGCGAAAATCCACTAAAAAATGCCTATTCTTTGCAATTACAGGAGCAATTTCATAGCAAAGAACAATTAAAAATCGTAAAAGCAGAGTTAGAAACCATTGAAGGAGTTTTTGAAGTGGCTTATACAGAGTCTTTTATTTATGAAATCAATCAAAATATAAGCAGAATTGGAATTATTATTATTATTCTAATTACAATTTCATTATTAACTGTTATTGTAATTATCAATAATGCCATTCGTTTGGCGTTATTTTCTCAACGATTTTTGATTAGAAGTATGCAATTAGTTGGTGCGACATCATTTTTTATTAAGAAACCCTTTTTGTGGCGTGCAACTTTGCAAGGAGTTATTGGTGGTTTGTTGGCTATTTTGTTGCTAAGTTCTCTACTTATTTTCACACATGCACAAATTCCAGAACTAAATATTCTAACAGATTGGTTAAATATTGGTTTAGTTTATAGCAGTTTGGTTATTGGTGGTTTTGTCATTTGCTCTATCAGTGCCTATATTGCTGTTACACGATATTTAGCAATGTCATTAGACGAATTGTATTAGTTTTTAGTGTTGCGTTTTTAGTTTAAGGTTATGATGTTAATTTCATAATTCATATTTCATAATTTATAATTACCTCATGAAACTTTTTAAAAATTTTAGTATTCTTACTATTTTAGCTATTTATTTACTCATTTTGGTTGGTGGAATTGTCCGTAGCACAGGCTCTGGAATGGGTTGTCCTGATTGGCCTAAGTGTTTTGGGCAATGGATTCCGCCCACGCAAGAATCAGAATTACCAGCAGATTATAGAGATGTTTATAAGCAAAAACGTATCGCAAAAAACGAAAGATTTGCAATACTTTTGAACAAATTAGGTTTTGATGACCTTAGTTTTCGAATCACAAAAGACCCAGTTGTATTGATAGAAGAACCTTTTAATGCCACAAAGACTTGGATTGAATATTTAAATAGAGTTTTGGGAGTGTTGATAGGATTTTTTATTTTTCTTGCCTTTATTTTTTCGTTGCCATATCGCAAAACTGACAAAACAGTTGTTGTTTTAACTTTTGCAGCCTTTATTATGGTTGGTTTAGAAGGTTTTATTGGCTCTATTGTGGTTTCCACAAATTTATTGCCTGCCCTCATTAGTGTTCACATGTTATTGGCTATTGCCATTGTTTTGGTATTAATTTATGCCTTAGCACGAGCATTTTATCAAGGAAATATTGCAAACAAACTCACAATAAACCTTGAAAATAAGCAAGCAATAAAAACTAATTTTACAAATAATTATTCAAGCAATTTTGTGAATAACTTGTTGATATTCAGCTTAATAACTTCAATAATACAAATTTTATTAGGCACACAAATACGTGAATCCATAGACTTAATTGCAAGTACAATAGCTGACCGAAATTTATGGATAGATAACTTAGGATTAAGTTTTTATGTTCACCGCAGTTTTTCCTTAGTTATTTTGGCATTACATAGTTATTTAGCTTATACATTATTTAAAGAAGCTGCTAATAATTATGAAATTGTCAAAGCTGAAAAACTGAGATTTTGGGCATATATTTTAATAGCATTTATTGCTGTTGAAATTCTTACGGGTGCAATTATGGCATATTTTGCTGTTCCAGCTTTATTGCAACCTGTCCATTTAACTTTGGCAACAGTCATTGTTGGGGTGCAATTTTGGGTATATTTGTTGATAAATGAGCATAAATGGCAAAGAAAAATTGTAGCATAGATTTTAGTCTGTACTTAGATTATTTTTCACAAAATGTGCAAATTTTAAAAATATTTTATAGCTTTAAATCCAAAACATTTAAACCTCATTTTTTATGCCTGTACGTATTGTAAAAGACAATCCAAACGAAGAAATTGTCAATGACGATTTCAATTTTGACAACCCAAATGGAAATTCAGACGAAAATTCAAATGAAAATTTCAATAATAATTCTGATACCAATAACCAACAAAGTAGTGGTGGTTTTGATTTAGGCGGAATTGCAAACATGCTTTTTGGTGGCGGTGGAAGTAGTCATAACGGTGGCAATTCTATTTTTGCAAGTTTGGCTTCTATGGCTATTGGTGCTTGCGTAAATTATGCGACAAATAGTTTCCAAAATTCCAGAGCTACAAGCACACAAAGCATGACAGGTTCTTCACGTTCACAAGAAGATATCGAAGAATTGTATCAATCACGTATGCAGGGTGCATCATTGGCTGTAAGTTTGTGGGCATATGCAGTGGGTGCAGACCGAAATTTTAATGATGAGGAAAGACAAGCTGTAGAAAGATTGCTAAATGACACCATTCAGCAACTATTTCCAAGCGAAGTGGCTAATCAAAACGAAGTAAGACAAGAACTTAGACAAATTTTTGAAAATCCAATGGACTATAATGATGTTGTAGGGCAAGCAAGTCAAAATAGTGGTTTTGCAAAGCAATTATACCAACAAGCAGCATTGATTGTAAACTCTGACGGCAACAATTCTAGTAGAGAAAAAGATTTTCTCAATAACTTAGCCGCAGATTTAGGTATAAATAGTTAAAAAAGACTGTAGTGTGGACTTCAGTCCACACATTACTTCAGGTGTGGACTTATTCTTAATGTGTGGACTGAAGTCCACACTACACTACAATTTTACCCTCAAAATATCTTATGAACAGAAAAAATATAATTCATTTAGTAATTATGTTATCAAATCTCTTTTTATCAACACTATTTTTATTGACGTTATCGTCTTGTGGTGGCAAAAAAGGAAAAGAAAATGGAACAGAAACTGTTGCAGATAACAATAGCACCAATAAAAAACTTACACAAGGCTGCGAACTCAAAAAAGAATTTTTTGACCAAGCAGAAGTTTTTGAGCCATTGGCAAAAAACATGCCCGAAAATCAATCGCCATCAAAAGTAAGTTTAGAACAATTTGCACCCAAAAGATTAAGTCAAGGTAGTCAAGGTTCGTGTACC
>JAYTNF010000040.1:0-1539 GCA_043748455.1 Cytophagales bacterium | reverse complement strand
GATTATTTTTGTGCTTGCGAAAATCGGTATCCACAAAGAAAATAGTATTTTGAAACTCTTTATGTTGGCAGAGTTCTTTAAATTGGGAATTGACTTGGTGACGCAAAGTTTTTTGATAACCTCGACTATCTGGAATATCTTTAACCGCAGTGCTAATAATTCCGTTTACGCCTGTTACGCCCAAAGCATACAAACCTTTTTGGCACAAAGACAAGGCTTTTTTCTGACCTTCCACCAAAATAACGGTGTTTTGATTAGCAGATTTTATGGAATAGTGATGAATACCATTGTAATAAAATCTTTTTTCTTCACCTGTTGGGTTGAGATATTTTCCCGATTTTTTGCCTGCATTATCAAGACTTATGTAATCATTATGGACACGAAAAACGGAATAATTGATAAAATTACCGTCTTTGTCTTGATATTGAAAAGCAATAGCAGCTTGATGATAGGCTGTTGTTTTGGCAGAAATCCCTAAGATTTTGGCAGTTTCTACCGAGATTTGCAAGGCATTAGCCGTTTCATTAAGCAACTGTGTGCTAAAATGTTGAATAGTAGGCAAATTACGATTTGCTATTGAAGAAGAACTTACAAGCGAAGTTAAAGAAGTTTTTTTTATGAACATTGCGTCTAATTATTTTATAGACGTATGCTACTACAAGAACAAAAACAAAATATTTATTTTAAAAAAGTAAAAGTAAATATGTGAATTATTTGTTTTTTAGCTAAAAACAAGTAACTTTGTCCCTGTTAATACTACATTCCCTGTAGTAGCATACGTCTAAAATGGAAAAATGCCTCGCCTAAAACAGTTTGCACCTGTGTTTAGGCATTTTTTTTATAGTTACTTATCAGCTCGGCACTTACTGGATAACTTATATCTGCAAATATAATATTATTTTTTTTTATTTTCCTAATCTTTTTCTTAGTAAAGTTTTCTATCAGCAAATAACAATATTTTTTCTATGTGCCTATGTTTCTATGTGGTGATTTTTCATTCATAAAAACAAAAAAAATTACCACATAGGCACATAGAAACATAGTTTTTCTTCTTAAACTCCTTGTTTCCTCACCCGATATGCAGCCCATCTGCAACTATCACTACAATAACGGTGTTTTTTGGCATTATAAGCATATAATTCTTTACAATGTAAGCAATTTCTAAAACCTTCTTTGGCAGTTTCTATGATAATATTGTTAGTAATTGTTTCACGATTATCGTTTGGAAGATTACGATTATCGTGTGTAGGATTTTTAGTATTTGCAGTAAGTATCGTGTCGTTTTGTACGATATTCGTGTTTTTCAAATGCGTGAAATCATACTGAAAACCTATGGGATTTGTGTTATAATTGGTACTTGGTTTCGGTATTGCGTGTTGTTGGGTATTGGCTTGTTGTGTGTTTGTGTTTTCTAAAACAGGATTTGCAACGATAATCGTGTGTTGAATGGTGGAAGCCGATTGCAATTCAACAAGCATATTTTCGATGGCAACTTGTTGGCGAAAATACCAAACATAGCAAGCACATAACAAAAACAAG
>JAYTNF010000039.1:0-15667 GCA_043748455.1 Cytophagales bacterium | reverse complement strand
TGAGTTTCATTCATTTCGGCAAACCAAATATCATCATTTTGAACTTCTCCTGTAGTGTTTTCAGGGTGCAGTTGTCGGTCAAAAAACAAAGTTTTGCCATCTGCCGAAATCACAGGCATTAACTCATTATAACTTGTATTTATGGCATCAGGCAACTTTTCTATTACAACTTTTTGAGGAGTTTTTTCTACTATTTGCGGCAAATTTATTGTTGCTTCAACCAAAATTTCACTATCAGAAATTGCAATAGCATCAATTTGATTTCGCCCACGTATGCGTATCGGATTTAGCACAATTTTTATTGCCGCAACTTTATATTCAGTTAAAGGCATCAAAAGCCTAAACATTCGTGCAGTTCCTGGCAGTTTTGCAACCATAAGAACACTGTCTTGATACGCCAAATATTCCACATTTTCGGTGTCATACATATATACATGCGTAATTGCACCTGCACCAAAATTTTCAGCTATGGCAATTTGGCGAATATTCATCGGAGTTTTGAAACCAACTTTCAGCCATTCCGCAATACTTCTGTCTTCTGAATTTGGCGACCAAGCCACAGGACTAAATCCCGCATTTGGCAATTTATTAGGCTTGCCCAAAACTTGCTTTGCACTATATGGATTTTTATTAGTTCCCTCAATATATTCAGACGAAAAGCCTAATAAACGGTATGCCCATTGTGTATTAGCTGTATTTTGAGTGTTTTGTGCTATAAGATTTGTTGTAAATACAAAGCATAATAATACAGAGCTACAAAAATATTTATATTTGTCGAGAGATTTCATGATACAAATAAACAAAACCTTTGCAGTATCTCAAAATGACAACAAATAAAAAAACTTTCTATTGTTTGTTTTGCAATAAGATTTTTATAACTTTGCAGCCTGAAAATAACCAATAAATAATACTTGTCATCGTAGTTCAACGGATAGAATAGGAGTTTCCTAAACTTTAGATGTGGGTTCGATTCCCGCCGAAGACACAAAGTAAACTTTTGGAAAGTTTTAAACTTTCCAAAAGTTATTTTAATTGCATCAAAAATATTTATTTATGATTTTATCTTTTGCTTTATCACATCATCATCACTTTGCTCATAAAAGCTAAGCTGGTTTTGTTTTGTCATTGCAATAACAAAAACTTAAATACTTGATTATCAAGGGCTTACTAAATATTTTAGTAAGCCTTTTTTAATATATTTACTTTAAATTCAATTATTATCAATATTTCAACAAAAACAGTTATGAAAATTAGAATTGCTATTCAAAAATCAGGCAGACTATCTGAAGATTCTTTGAAACTATTGAAAGAGTGCGGAATTGACATTGCTCATGGCTCTGGAAAATTAAGAACAGAAGCTGCAAACTTTCCTATTGAGGCGTATTTTTTACGTGATGACGATATTCCAAGATATGTCGAAGATGGCGTTGCAGATATTGGTATTGTGGGCGAAAATGTATTGCTCGAAGAAGGTGTTCATGTAAATATTGTGCAAGGCTTAGGTTTTGGTAAGTGTCGGTTGTCTTTGGCAGTAGCTAAAACAATGACTTACAACAACTTAACAGAATTAAATGGTAAAAAAATTGCAACTTCTTACCCAAATATTTTAGGTAATTATCTGCAAAAAAATGGCATTACTGCACATATTCACGAAATTAGTGGCTCTGTCGAAATTGCACCAAGTATTGGTTTGGCAGATGCTATTTGTGATTTGGTAAGTTCTGGAAGTACCTTATTTTCAAATGGTTTGAAGGAAGTTGAAACTGTAATTGTTACAGAGGCGAAACTTATTGCAAATCCAAACTTAAACGAAGAAGCACAAAAAATATTGAATAAATTGGTTTTTAGGATTAATGCAGTCCTAAAATCTCGCAAAAATAAGTATATTTTATTGAATGCACCAAACGATAAATTAGACGAAATTTGCAAAATATTACCAGGAATGAAAAGTCCAACTGTTTTACCATTGGCAGCTTCGGGTTGGTCTTCGGTACATTCTGTGTTGCAAGAAGATGATTTTTGGGAAATTATAGAAAATTTGCAAGCCGCAGGTGCAGAGGGAATCTTGGTTGTGCCGATTGAAAAGATGATTATGTAATGCAAGTTGTGTAGTGTATTTAGATACTGACATTTTAAATTTGTCATTCTGAGATTGCTGGTGCGACATTTCGCAAGAATCTGGCATTATTACGAAAAACCTTAATGGTTCAGATTCTTGCGAAATGTCGCACCACCAAGCTCAGAATGACAAAACAAGCAAATTATTTTATGCAATAATACAAATGCCAATTCTACAAGAAAGACACCGTTTTTTTGTGCAAAATTCATTATATAACTCTATGGAGGCTTGAGCATCAAAAGCATTTTTGGTTATCAAACCAACATCTTCCCAAAGTTCAGTAATTTTATTAGTTTCTGCGGGTAATTGTTCTAATATTTTTATGGCTTTTTCTATATAAATATCGTTATCTTTTTGCAAACTGTATGCAGTCAATAAAGGTGCTATTGTATTGATAATCAATATATTAACACTATCAACTCCTAAATTACCTATTTTCTTTGTTGATATTTTGGAAAAATTATAATGCATGTGCCAATAATCTGATGCACTAATTTCTAAGATTTTTTGCAATTCTTTTGCAGTATTTGCGTAGATAAAATTTGTAAAAAAGTTTTGTTGTGCTTGTAATATTTGATGTATAAGCATGGAAAATTGTGCCAATCTAATAGTAGGAAAATTTGTAGGTCTCATTCTTAAAAATTTCCATCTTTCAGCCTCTAATGATGTAAGGTTATACTTATATTTCAAATAAATATACCTTTTTATTAATTCTTTTGAATATTCATCAACCTCTTTATTCGCATTTTCCATAGCTGTTAAAAGTCCACTTTGCCCAAAAACTAAGGCTTCTATATCTAATAAATCATGAGCATGTTTGAGTAATATTTTAATAGGTAAAGATTTTGCCAAAGCTAAAAATGCCTCACTATTTACTTTAAAACCAAAACTTTGCGATAAAATTTGGTAGGTTGTTTCTTCCCAATCTCCTGTATTTTCAGCTAATAAATCTGTTATAATTTGTGCTTTTCTCTGTAATCTTTGCACCAAGACATTATCTAACATAGATAATATTTTTAGCTTATCTATGTCTTTAAAATAACTTTGGCAAGGAATTAATTGCTTTTGATTGATAAATTGGCTATATTTATCAATTAATAGAGGAGAAACTCTATCAGATAGCACCAATGTAGGAATCACAGAACCATCTTCTCTATATGCTATTTTATTGGTTTCCTGAGTCCAAACTACGTGTAAAATTACGTTATTGTATTGCTTATTTATATGATGTTTGTGTATATTCCAATCAGTGTTTGTAATATGGATTTCTATACTTCCTGCCCATAGTTTAGCATTAATTTCTATTTGTGCTTGCTGAAAATCTGCACCAGCATCTGTATTTTGCAGACCTATTCGCAAGATATTAAGTGATTCTCCTTCAAGTGTTTGTAAATTTTGTTTATTAAAATATTGAAATTGCCAAATGTAATATAAAAATTTTTCTGTCATTTTTATGAAAGGGTTTTAAATCAATTGCCTTGTAAAAAGTATTCAAATTATTGTTTAGTATTTAATGTAAGTTGAGTAATAGTAATATGTAGCTCCAGCTATGCATACTTTTGCTAATAAGAATAACCTTTCATAGTAAATCTTATGTAAAATAGACATGAAGAGTTACATGCTTCACTGTATAGTCGGAGTTACACACCATTAAAAAACTTACATTATTTATAGCATGCCTTAATAAAAGTAAAAATGTATTTGACTGCTATCAAAAGTAGTATTTTTTGACAGAAAGGCAAATTTTGTAACTTGTATCAATGTAAATTTTGATAACAGTTATGCGAATTTACATGAAAAAAAGTATTCCTAGCAAATTTCCAAAATATAAAATTAGTATTTTTGAGGAAAATATAACTTATTTTCAAAAGTATTTATTTATAACTTGTCTATTGTACACATCAATCAATATTAAAGAAACCTTAAAGGGATACAATCAAGGTCAACTACTAAGCATGAATTGGCTATTAAATCAGCTTTTAAAAACTTATTAAATGACTATTGTAGAACAAAAAATTTAGAAGTGATAAAAATATTAGGTTCTTCAAAACGTCATGATGAGTGGTGGTTGATGCCTTGAAATTTCATTTGGATATTGAAAAACAAAAGATACCAAGATGACATAGGCAAAGAAATCATCTAGCAACAACGCAGCAATTACATAATATTTAACTTTTTAGTAGTGGTAAAAATGTGTGATTATCTATTGTTAGAATACAGATGACACAGATTAAACCCGCAATAGAATTGGGATTTATGTAATTATTTGAAAATACCTTTAATTATCAATTAAATTCATACTATTTTTTTGATATAAAGTATTGATTTACAAGTATTTAGCTTATTATACATTTTTTACTAATACCAACTTTTTGATAGAAAATAGAGAAACTTATTGTTTATTTTAAGGATAACAGGATATAATTTTTTGATAACGACATTGAAACCTATTTTATCATTTCGAGTAAAGGGAAAACTGACTCAAGCTTCTTAGCTTTGCTCGAAATGATAAAATAAAATGTTAATTATACTTTTTACTTATCTTTTCCAAAAGGAATTTTGCCTAATAAATCAAGCACTTTTTTAATCAACTCAAAATATAATGCCACATAAAGCAAAATTGTCATTGTCCAAATCACAGAAAGATTAAACCAATAGGTGTCAAAGTTTCTGCCAAATAAATGTTTTTTAGAAGCAAAAAAGTGTGTACGATAATCAAAAGCACCTTTTACTAAAAATGGTTTTGCAAAAATTGGGTCAACAAGTTGAATAATACGATTATTTTCATAATCAATGACTGTTCTTTCTTTAATATCCTGATTTTTTACAACATCTGATAATCTTTCATTTTGAAAACGTGCTTCTAAGGCTGCAACAGTAATTTTGTCTTTGCCTTTCTGATTTTCTATTTTTTCTATCAAAACATCTCTTGCGTCATTTGCTTCCGCATATTTGACGTTGTAATAATCTTTGATGCCATTTAGCAAAACTTTTATTTTTTCTGCGTTTTCTTCGTTAAAGGCTTCAACAGTGAGTATTTTTTCTATGTTTAATTCTTTAAGTTCTTTCGCTAATTCTTTATTTATGGGTGCATAAATAGACAATTCATTCTTAATAATTGCCAAATCACTACGCATAACTTTCAACAAAGAATCTTTTTTTGCACCTTTTTCTGCCTTAAATGCCAAACTATTGCTCATTAATTCCTCCATTTTTGGCACCCAAAAAGATACTTTATAACTTGCTACACTACGGTCTTCTTCGATTTTGAAAAAATATTTTCCATACGGATTACTGCGATATTGCTCAACTATCATGGCTTCATACGCCCAACGTGATGCCCAAATATCACCAACCAAAGGCACTAAACCTTTTGTCATGACAGAGTTATTGAGTTTGTCAAAGCTAAAAATACCTCCACTAATAATCATTTGTGGAATTAATAATAATGGAATTAGGATATAAACCGTAATTGCGGAGTTAAATGCAGAGGAAATATTTAAACCTAAGACATTGGCAAAACACGAAACCGAAAATAAAACAGCCCAATAAGTCATATTCAAACCTTCAATTCCCAAAATAAAATTACCAATTAATGTGAATGTCAGTGTTTGAATGGCAGATAAACCAAATAAAATTATCAATTTTGAGGACAAATAACTTGTACGACTTAAATTTAGGAAACTTTCACGTTTCAAAATCTTTCTATCTTTAATAATTTCCTCAGCACTAACCGACAAGCCCATGAACAAAGCAATAATAATACAAATCAAAATATAAGGCGGAATGTTATCATTGTAACGAAACACGTATTCACCCATGCCTAAACTATCTTTGAAACGAATAACCAACGCCATAAGAATTGCCAAAAATGGTGCTTCCAATAAGTTGATAGACATATATTGTGTGTTGCTAATTTTTGCTAAGAAATCACGTATTACAAAAATTGATGTTTGCGTAACTTTATTAGGGATAAATAAGGCTTTTGGTGGCTTTTCGTTAATATCAGGTTTTTTGTCTAATACAAAGTTTTGTTTAAACATTTCGCCCCATTCCACAGGATTTACTTTGCGTTTATTGGTAAATTCACCGTATTCATCAACAACTCTTGCCTCTACAATATTGAAAAGCTGTTCTGGATTTACGTTACCGCAAGTTTCGCATTGTCCTTTATCAGCACCAACTTGTTTCATGGCACGTTTAAAATACATAATTGCTTCAACAGGATTACCATAAAAAATTTGATAACCACCTGTATCCAAAATCACCATTTTATCAAACATTTTGTAAATATCTGACGAAGGTTGGTGAATAACCACATAAATTAACTTACCTTTCAGCGAAAGTTCTTTTAATAAATCTATAACATTTTCAGAATCTCGTGATGACAAGCCCGAAGTTGGTTCATCAACAAACAAAACCGCAGGTTCACGAATCAACTCTAAGGCAATGTTGAGCCTTTTTCGTTGTCCGCCTGAAATCTTTTTGTTAAGAACATTACCAACTTTAATATCTTTAATACGGTCTAATCCCAAACTTGCCAAAACTGCAATAACTTTCTCATCAATTTCTTTTTCTGAAAGATTTTTGAAACAAAGTTTTGCATTATAGTACAAGTTTTGATAAACAGTTAATTCCTCTATCAACAAATCATCTTGGGCAATATAGCCAATAACTCCCTCAATATTTTTGCGTTGTTCTTTGTTATGAACTTCATAACCATTAATCAAAACTCTGCCTCCTGACGGTTGTTCGAGTCCTGCTAATACATTGAGTAATGTGGTTTTCCCTGCACCTGATGCACCCATAATACCAATAAGTTTGCCCATACTCTCAGAAATACTCACACCACGCAAACCTAATGCACCATTTGGGAACTTAAATTCAATTTTCTCAGCATTAAAAGAAATATTTGCACGTTGAATATCTGTGCTAAAACGGGTTACTAAATCACTATAATATAATGGTAAACCTTTTGGGGTTTTGATAATACTGCCTTGTGAAAATAGTAAAATAGCATTTTGTGCAACTACTTTTCCATTTACAATAATCTCGTCATGACCTGTATAGCGAATAAAATATAAATCAACACTTTTAACATGAATAAATATAATTTCGCCATCAAGTTCTCCAGAATCTATATATCTTTTCTTTGCACCTTCGGGAGTTGGCTCGTCATCAAAAATCAAAATATCTTCATGGTCAAGCGAAGGAGCCGTAGAAGTTTCTTCGACCACAAAATTTGTAATCAATTTTCGTTCAGCTTTTTCTATCTTAAATACATTGGCAATGGTGTCGATAATTTCTATACGTTGTTTAGAAAATTTGCGGTCTGCCGCCAACATTTCTAACAATTTGAAAACAACGATAACTTTTTGCTTTTGGGTAAGTGTGGGATTAATCTGATTTTTACAAATCTTCAAAACCTTCATAGAATCACCCATTTTTGTACGTTTTACCTTTTTTACTTCGCCTTCTTCGCCTTCTTTTGGAGTTTCTTCTTCTTTTTTCTCTTCTTCTGCATCTTCTACACCATATTCAGAATATTTGTCATAAAGAACTAAATATTCTTTCATAGTTTCTCTGTCCAACTCTTGTAAGTAGAAATTGATTACAAAGTCCCTTTCAGTGTCTGAAACACCTTCGTCTTGTTTGGAAATAATTGCAAAAAGTTGCGTAAGTGCCTTGAGTATCTCTTCACTCATAATTTTATATCGTTAGCAATCTTAATTTTCAACTGAAAACTAAGGTTAAATGGTTTTATCAAAGACTATATTTTACAATGGTATTATTCAATAATTGTGCTAAGTGTTAATAGTTGTAAATCTTATTATTTTTTTGATTAAATGCAAATCTATTGTATGAAATTTATTGTATTGCAAAAAATGACATATTTTTATTTATAAATTGCTAAGTTTGTAAAAACTTACAAATTTATTTTATGTTACAAGCCATTCAAGAAATAACTTCACAACTTAGTTCCAAAGCAAGATTAATTGCAGTTACAAAAACTAAACCTATTGCAGTTTTGCAAGAAGCCTACGATTTAGGTTTGCGTATTTTTGGTGAAAATAAGGTGCAAGAAATGACTGAAAAACATGAACTTTTGCCCAAAGATATTGCATGGCATTTGATTGGGCATTTGCAAAGCAATAAAGTAAAATTTATTGTTCCATACATTGCTATGATTCATTCAGTTGATAGTTTAAAATTATTGCAAGAAATTAATAAAGAAGCCAAAAAATGTAATAGAATTGTAGATTGTTTGTTACAAATTTATATTGCAGACGAAGAAACTAAATTTGGTTTTAGTGAAAAAGAAGTTGAAACATTATTACAAAATGGAGAAATTCAGCAACTTGAATATATTTGTATTAAAGGTGTTATGGGAATGGCAACCAATACAACAGACTTAGGAAAAATACGTAATGAATTTAGGACTTTAAGGTTATTTTTTCATAAATTAGAAACTAATTTTGTTGGAAAAAATTTGCAATGGCAAGAAATTTCTATGGGCATGAGCAATGATTATCAAATAGCTTTGGAAGAAGGCAGTACTTTAATTAGGGTTGGTAGTGCAATTTTTGGACATAGGTAAAATTGTAAGTCAAGTAAATCATGCTTTATTTGTGCAAAATAACAAAGGAAATAAAAAATAAAAATAATACTTAAAATATTTTTTGCATAAAATAAATATTTTAAGTATTATTTTTGCTAACTTTTATCTTATTTCCTAATTTTTGCATAAACTCACTTTGCCAATAAGTTGAGTTTTGCAAAACCATTAAACTTTCATTTTGTAATTGTTGTCTGTAAATTTCTCTTTCGTTAGGTTCAAGTTGTTTGTATTTTTCATTTTTTAGAAATTTTATAACAGAGTTTTTGAGTGGTAAAATTATTGCCTTTTGCAAATCTTTTCCACGTAAAAACCAATGTAAGTTTTCTATTGATAATCCTTTATTTTGCCATTTTATGTGTGTAGTTTCGTCAAGTTCTGGTATTTGCGAACTTGTAAAATATTGCGAAATTTTTTGTTTTAAATTTTCTAAAACTTCCTCTATTTTATGAACATTAATTGCATCGATTTTTATTACTGTAATAATATTTTCTCGTAATTCTTTGTAATTCAATGTTTTAACAAATAAATTATAGCAGATTTCATTATACTTTTTCATAAAATCTACAAAATCAAAAGGCAAATCACTGATTTCATTCATAGACAATATTCGACAATTTTGTGCCAAATCTTGCAGAGAACAATCGTAATTTTCTATTGAATAACAATAAGTTTGAAAGATGTAAGAATTTTGCTCTAATCTTTCATTAGTTGAGTCTATCAAATAATCATAATCACTATCCACACACAACCATAATTGATTATCGGCTTCGGTTTCATATTGTAAAACTGCATATTTATTGGCAGTAGTCTTGCCATTTGGCATTGGTAAATTGTAATAAAATTCAAAACTTAAAGTTGGGGCAAATTTTGCCAAAACAGTTTTCCAAAAATCCTCGTCATCTTGTCCTTCCACAAATACTGCAATATTTTTTCCTAACGCAAAAGTTCTATTTTTATAATCTAATGCTAATTCACTGATATTCATTGCGTTATAGTTTCTTTATTATCAAGATTTTCAATATTTTCAATATTTTTTGTAGTTGCGTGCTTGATATTCTTTATAAAAGTTACATTTTTTCCCCAAATTTTACCAAAAATACTTGGCGAATGTGTAGCAATAATTAATTGACAATTTTCATTTAATAGCAAAATACTATCAATCAATTTTTGTTGCCAACCAATATGCAAGGAAACTTCGGGTTCATCGAGCAATAAAACAATATTTTCGTTATCTGACAATAATACAGTAAGCAAAATAATTAATAATTGCTTTTCGCCAGATGACAAATCGTACATAGAAAGACGCAATTTTTCATTGGTATATTCATCTGTTTGTTCTATAAAAATATCACTTGCATCTGTAATATCTATATTTTTATAAGTAACACTAAAAAAATCATTCATTAATTGCTTAAATAAATCACTTTTTGCAAATATTTTTTCGTCTTTTTCTCTGCGATATTGGTTTAAAATTTTAGACTGATAACTCTTAAAATCTTTTTCAAGTTGCCACAAACTCAAATCTAAATTAGTTTGAACTTCTTTTCCTATAATATCTTGCGTATCTGTTGGATTATGGAATTTATTTTCAAAGGTTTGGAGTAAATAAGCACGCAGATTTAGTTTTCTATTTTGGAAATAAATAGCCTCAGATTTACTATTTAATATATCCAAATCTATGGTAAGAAAATCAGTTGAAAAAAACTCTTTCAATTGTTTATCTTTTCCATTATTCCTAATACTATTTTTTCCACTAACCAAGAATAATTTTCCTTTATTTTGGAAATTACAAATAGCATAATCAAATATTATATTTTTAGTTAATCCTATTGCATACAAAGTATTTGCGGCTTTTACTAACCTCAACAAATTAGATTTCCCACTTCCATTTTCGCCCACTAAAATATTTACTCTTGGGTCTAAATTGTCCCAAACAATATCATATTTCCCCCACAAGGCTTTAATTTCTATTTTTGTGATATGTGTTGTGTTCATAAATAATTTATAAATTTTTCCTAAAATTATACCTACCTCACATCTCTTGCATTAATAATTGCCTCTATTTTGAAAGCAACAATCAAAATATCATCAATTTGATGTGCATTGCCTCCGACCAACATCCAATCTGTAATGGTTTTGCGTAAAATAGTATTTTGTTCCTCCATTGGAAGTTGATAATTTTTGTGTATTAATTCACGCAAATTTTTACGCATAAATTTGCGGTTTTCTGCACCACCAAATTGGTCTTCAAAACCATCAGACATCATATAAAATGATGTTGTTTCGTCTATTTTAATAGTGTGTGCCGAAAAATCTCCAGTGTCTTCTCCTTTCAATACTGTTGCAGCACCACCAATAGATTTTTTATCTCCTTTAATTTCAATAATTTCACTATTTTGCACATACATTAATGGGTTTTTTGCACCCGAAAAGTTTACTTCCTTTTCGTGCCAATCTACCACACAAATAGCCATATCCATACCATCTTTATTTTTACTTTCATCTTGTCGCAATACTTTACGAACTCCCAAATTTAGGGCTGCCAAAATATCTTCTGGCTCCACAATACCACGTATCAAAATGATTTCATTCATAATATTGCTGCCAATCATACTCATTAAAGCACCAGGAACTCCATGACCTGTGCAATCTACACATGCAATAATTGTATATTTTGTGAGAACTTGTGAGCCTGTTGGCACTTCGTAATTTTCGCTATCATAAGCCACAAAGCTCTGAATTTCTCTGGCATCAGGCACAAATTGAATACTGCGTACATCTTCATCACGCATAATATCATATTTTTTCTTTTCTGTTCTATGCTTTTTAACTTCGCCAAACCAATAAAAATCACCTGAAACAATATCACGAGGCATTATTAGCACAAATAAATCTTGAAATGACTTTTTCATTTCCACAATATTTGGCAATAGTGCATTCTGGATTCGTTGAGAGTAGTTAAGACTTGCTTTAATGTCATCATTTTTCTTTTCAATTTCTGCACGCCTAATTTCCAATTCTTGATTTTTGGTTGCCATTTCATCATTTAAAACCTTCAAATCGTCTGATTGGTGGATAATTTCCTCTTTTTGATGCTCTAATTCATCATTTTTGAGCATAATTTCGGCTGTTCTTTCTTGGACAATTTTTTCTAAAAGCAATTTTTCTTTTTGCAATCTTTTGGTATAAACTCGTAATAACGACCAAATAATCACAATAGCAAAAAGTAAATAACCAAGATATGCCCATTTTGTACGAAACCAAGGTGGGTGAATTTGGAAACCATAACTTGAAATTTTGCTTTCTATGCCATAAATATTACGGGCTTTGACATGGAAATTATAATTACCTTCGGGCAAATTTGTATATTCTTTGCTATTATCATAATGCCAAGTGCACCATGTTTTATCAAAATTTTCGAGATAATAACTATAAACAGTTTGATTTTCGTCTGTATAATAAGGTGCTGCAAAATGAAAGGTAATTTCATTAAAATCATATCCAAAGGAGATATTAAAATTTTTGGGTTGCACAAGGCTAACAATAGGCAGACTGTCAGTTTCGTCTAAGTTATAATATGCACCATTAAAAACGGTGGAATCTGAATTGACTGTAACTTTTCGAATTAATGCATGAAAAGTAGTGTTATAATAGTTTGGAATTTCAGTGTTATAACGAAATAAACCACTCGAACCACCTATCCAAACAATGCCATTGTCTTCAGGATAAACTTCCTCTATTGACATTTGTGGCAGTCTTTTAAATGACTCCAAATCATCAGAATAAGAACCATCTTTTTGTTTGCGTAACACACCAATAGCTTCTTTTTTTGAGCTATTCAATACTAATGACATCCAAATATCACCAATAGAATCATTTGCCAAATGAGAAATTCTACCCATATTAAGATATTTATCTAACATAGTGTTTTCCTCAAATTTGCCATTATTTTCGTTAAAATGATATAGTTTTTTATTTTTGGTAAAAAATAATTTACTATTTAAAGTAAAAACATCACTTTCTATGGTATTAAAACCTCTATCTTCACCAATATATATAATTTCTTTTGCTACAAACTTTTCTGTTTTTTCAGGGCTTATGACACATAAACCTCTAAAAGGAATATTAATGATAAGATTTCCATCATCATCTTCAGAAATATTGCGAACTTCGCCCTCTATATCTTTGATTGTGCCTCGATAAATTACTTGATTTCCTATCAATTCTAACATAGCTATACTGTTGTTAAAACCTGCATAAACTTTACTTGGATTATGTTTGGAATGGTATAATTTTAAGCAATGACTGCCCGAAAATAAAAGTTCAGATTTGGTACCATTCACAGAATAAATGCCATTAGCATTCCCTATCAATAATTTTGAGGTATATTCTTTACTTTCAGGCAAAGAAAGCAAATCCCATGTTTGCCCTTTGATGCCATCAATTTGTTCAAATCGGTTTTCATGAAGATAAAAAGCACCTTGAGAAGTACCTAAATACAGTTTTTTATTATGTCGCATGATAGAATATACAATGCCCTTTAAGCCATGCAATTCATTCCACTGTTCCCAAGGAGATTCTATTTCTACATTAGAAATACCATTGCCAAGTGCCATCCACAAATTATTTTGACGGTCATTGTATAATGCATGCACAGATTCATTTTGCAGAAAAGCCTGTTTATTGATAATTTGCTCCAGATGTCCAGACGCATTTAGCACCACTGCACCGCCAGTAAGTGTGGCTATGACAAAATTACCATTTCGTAACTTAATGCCATTATATATTTGATTATCAATAAGAAATTGGTCTGATGAAGTTATAAATTTTTGCAAATCACCATTTACAGGACTCCAGATAAACAACCCTAAATTACGAGTTCCTATTAGCAATCGTTGAGAGTCGTATGGCAATACTGTATAAACTTTTTCATCTGCAAACATGTCTCCACCAGCAGCTACAATTAATTCATCATTTTCATTAAGTTCCATTAAACCTATACCACTTTCTCTGATATATAACTTACTGTTTCGTACCCAAAAACTAAAATGAAACCCATTAGCTTTTTTTGGATACCACATTTTAAATTTCCCATTTTTATAACGTGCCAACCATTTATTGGTTTGAAAATAAATACCTTCTTGTGTGGCATATACTTTCCAAACTTCTTCAAAATTTCGAGTTTTGGCACTTGTATCTAATTTGCTAATAAATGATGAAAATTCAAGTTTACCCGTTGCATTAGGTTCTAAAACTCCTAAATCACCAATAGCACCTACATAAATACGTCCATTTGGTGCAACATCAAGGCTACTTACATCACGATTTACTTTAATAATATTCCAATTAGAACCATCATATTCCAAAACTCCTTCTTTGTTAGCAAAATATAAAATGCCTCTGTGGTCTTGAACAATTGCCCAGTTTTGCATGTGTGCCTTAAACTCTGTGGCGTGATAATTACGGGTAAATGGACTTCCCATTTCTTGAGCAAAACCATTAATTTTTGGCAACAACAATAGTAAACAAACAACCCATAAGTGTAGGAAAAACTTAGGATTGCAAGGCGAATTAAATAAAATTCTATCTATAATAAGTTTGCGAACTAACATAACGGATTTTAAAAAAAAGTATTTTACAAAGTAAGACAAATTTCTTTCCAAATTCATTTATTTTTCTATTTTTTCATAAACCACCTCAATAGCAAATTTATCATTAACAATGAATAATTCCTTGCAAGCAGCCTCCGAAATTTTAATAATAATTTCTTTATTACTATCAATATTAGGAATTATTCCAATAACTTTTGCTTGTGTAGCAATTCTATTGGTCGGATTTACCAACAAAACCATGCTACCAACAGGAAAAGTGCGGTGCAATACAAAACTTGAAGTAGACTTTGTAGCAATTCTTTCGCCTTTACCTATTTCATGAACAACCTTTTTGGGATTGACACTTGCAACCATTTTAGACATCATGCTTTCTGTAATAATGCCCTTATTTTTGTTTTCTGCTATCCTTAAAACATAAATTATTTGCCCAATTTTCACAAAATTGCTGTCTAAATTTGCATTATATGGAATAATTTGGCGAATTGTAGTTTTGTATCTTTTTGCAATTTGTCTTAAAGTTTCGCCAACCACAACTTTATGTAATATAAAAGATTTACCATTTTTTTGTTCAGTCCTTATTGAATCTTGTGGATTAGCAATACTATTAAAAGAATAAATAGAAAATAATAGGCTAAATAATATACTAAATAATAGTCGTTTCATAATTTTTAGTAATAACATAGTTTTAAATGATAGTTTGTAACACAGACTTTAGCTTAGTCTGTGAATAGTTAGTTTTCTTTGCAAATCACCAACATCACAGACTAAAGTCTGTGCTACATTTATTTTATAACTAACAAATATGAAATATTATTTATGAAATATGAAATTAATAAGCTAATTTCATATTTCACATTTTACTTTACTACTTAATTTTATGAAAAAAATATTTTTAGCCTTCTTTATTTGTGGGCAATTACTTTTTGTGAACTTCATATTTGCACAAAATGCACTTAGTTATCTGGAAACTGTGGCACAAAACAACCCTGTAAGTCCAGCCGCATATTTTAATATTGGACAATGTCATTTTTTTAATGGAAAATTTGCAGAGGCTAATCAACAGTTTGATAGAGCCATAGTTTTGGATATGCAAGATGCCGATTTTTACTTTTTCCAAGCTGTAAGTTACGAAGCCCAAGGCATGGCAGAACAAGCATTAGATAATTATGATAAAGCTATTGCTACTGAATCAAGCACCGAATATGTTATCAAAAGAGGTTATTTACGTCACAAACTCAAAAAATATGTGGGTGCTGCAAAAGATTTTAGAGAAGCATTAGAAACATACGAGGACATGTCAGACCTCAAAAAATTATT
>JAYTNF010000038.1:0-23132 GCA_043748455.1 Cytophagales bacterium | reverse complement strand
TTCTGCACGTAGGCTTGCATTATAGAAATCATTGATTTTTTTATTGGCAAATTTAACTTTATTTAAAATTGGTGCAAGAAATTTCATTTTTAGGTCTTCTTCTGAATAAGAAGGGACTAAAAAATAATGCTCGTCCATGAGTTCCCTCAAAAATTCTATATCAGCAGCAGAAACACTATAATCTGCATCAAACCAAGAGGCGAATTTAGTGAAATCTTTGACTTTTTCTAAATTTACAATTTTGGTAAGTTGCGAAAACTTGATGTTGGAAAATGAATAAGACTTTTTCATAGACTTCTATTTTTTGTTACAAAAATAAGCAATAAATATGAAATATGATTTATAAGCTATGAAATTAATTTATTGGTATATTTTATGCAATAAAGTTGTAAATATTTGCAATATTGTTGCATAAATATTTGTAAATTTGTAGCCTTAAAATACCAAATAAAGGTAAAATAAAAGGATAATCTCATGCGTATTGGCTACCTATTTTTTATATTATTGCAACTATTTTTATTTGCAAATACCTATTCAGTTGCCCAAAATACGACTTGTTCCTACCAAATTTCAGGGAAAGTAATTGCAAAAATTAACCAAGAACACTTAATTTATGCTACTTTATGGATTTCGGAACTCAAAAAAGGTGTGCAAACGGACAAAAACGGTAATTTTTTATTATCTGGACTTTGCGAAGGTACTTATACACTTAGCTGCACCTATATAGGTTGTACTAACCATACACAAATCATAACTATCTCAAAATCAACACCTTTACAACAAAAAAAATTAATTTTAGAATTAGAACCTGCCGAACAACATTTGGAATCTGTCGAAGTGAGAGAGAAAAAAACAGCCAATACGGAAATGCAAGTTCAAAACGTTACAACATTATCAGATAAAGAACTAGATGCAACAAGAGGTTTGTCATTAGGCGAATCTCTGAAAAAAATTGTTGGTGTAACCTCCTTAAACACAGGAAATAGTATTTCAAAACCCATGATTCAAGGTATGCACAGCAACCGAGTTTTGATGATGAATAATGGAGTTCGCCAAGAAGGGCAGCAATGGGGAGCAGAACATGCACCAGAAATTGACCCTTTTGTGGCTTCGCAACTATCTGTAATTAAAGGTGCAGCCTCAGTTCGTTATGGTGCAGATGCTATTGGTGGCGTGGTATTAGTAGAGCCTAAATCGTTGTTAAAAAATAAAAGATTTGGTGGTGAGCTAAATTTAGTTGGTGCAATAAATGGAAGGCAAGGTGTGATTTCGGGAATTTTGGAAGGGAAATTTACAAATACATTTACTAAATTAGCAAAATTTACAAATCATATTGCTTGGCGTGTGCAAGGGACATTGAAAAAATCGGGAACAATTAATACACCAACTTATTATTTGAAAAATACAGGATTTGAAGAAACTAATTTTTCATATAATGTAGGTTATTTGAAAGAGAAATTTGGAATAGAATTATTTTATAGTCAATTTAATACAAGTCTTGGTATTTTTTCAGGCTCACACTTCGGAAATTTAACAGATTTACGAAATATTATTGCAAAAGGAGAACCAGAAGATTATAACAAAGGAGATTTTTCATACGAGATAAACAGACCTTTTCAACGCATAGAACACGAACTTTTTAAGGCAAAATCTTATTACAAATCTGAAAAAATAGGCAAATTTTCCCTAACTTTTGCAAGGCAATTTAATTACAGGGCAGAATTTGATTCACATGGAATTGTTGGAAATGCAAAAAACGACAACCCACAAATGGCATTGAAAATTACAACTTATACCACTGAATTAGTTTTGGAACATAAACCAACAAAAGAATTTTATGGAACTGTTGGTGTTTTTGGAATGAATCAGTCAAATACTTATAATGGTAACTTTTTTATTCCATTTTTTAGAAATTATCAAGCTGCAATTTTTGGAATAGAGCATTGGGAAAAGGGAAAATGGCTTTTGGAAGCTGGTTTGCGTTATGATTATAGACATTTGGAAGTTGATTTGACAGAAAATAGGCAAATTCCAGAATATCTAAGTTATAATTTTAGCAATATTTCGGCTTCTTTTGGCACAAAATACACAATAAATAACAACTTTTTTGCAGGAATTCATGCAGCCATGGCTTTTCGCACTCCATCAGTAAATGAGTTATTTAGTAATGGTGTGCATCATGGTGCTGCATCTGTTGAGATTGGAGATAGAAATTTAAGAACAGAAACAGCCTATAATTTTTCTGCAAATATAAATTACGAAACAGAAAAACTGACAATTCAGTTAAATGCTTATCATAATTTTATTGATAATTACATCTATTTAAATCCCGAAAAACCCGAAACACTAACCATTCGTGGTGCTTTTCCTACATTTAGATACCAACAAGCTAACGTAATTATAAAAGGAATTGATTTAGGTGTCAATTATCAACTTACAAAACAATTACAATATCAAGGTAAAGCTGCATTATTACGTGCCTACAATTATAGCATTGATAACTATTTGATACTTATGCCACCCGACCGTTATGAAAATGCGTTGCGTTATGAATTTAAAGATAGCAAAATTGCATCAAATAATTATTTATCATTAAATATATTGACTGTTTTAGGGCAATTTCGTGTTCCCGAAAATGTTGATTATATTGCTTCGCCTCAAGGTTATACCTTATTAAATTTTGAAGCTGGCACAACTTTTAAAGCCAAAAAATATGATATTCAAGTGGGTTTGAGTATCAATAACATATTAAATACAAGTTATAGAGATTATTTAAATCGTTTTCGTTATTTTGCCGATGAAATGGGTAGAAATATTAGCCTTAAAATCAAAATTCCATTTGGGTTTTAGAATGAATTTATAACTTTAATATGTCATAATAAATAATGTCAGAAACATCAATATTTTATTGCACACAGATAAGCAGATAATTAGGGTCTGTAGCGTAGAATTTAGTCTATGTGTTTAATATTTTGATAATCAAGCAATTACTTAAGAGACTAAATTATGTGATACAAAACCTTAATAATCTCTATTATAAAAGTATAATTTCCTGACAATCAATTATTTAATTTACCATACATTTTTTACATCTACCCATTATTTTATAAAAAAATAAACTTAATAAGTATATATCTTACATGATTTTACTACTTTTATTATAATTTAATTTTATATAAATTTACCAAACATTTACTAAATAATTTAGCACTATGCCACAACTCACAAAATCTAAACGTACTCGAATTACATTAGGAGGAATTACTGCTGCAGCTTGGGAACATCCCGCAGACCGTACAGCCTTAAAAGCATTGCAATCAATACCTGCCATTGATATGGTTTTGAAAACTATTTTAAGTCCAACTTTGGAGAAGTCCATGAGACTTTCTACACTTGCATCTTCGGTGAGGGTTTCGCCTAAACAATTTGGTAAAATTCACGAGTTGCATCTTGAAGCCTGCAAAATTTTAGATTTGCAAAAAATTCCAGAACTTTATATTTCTCAAAATCCTGTTGTTAATGCTTATGCTATTGGTTGGAATGAACCGTTTATTGTATTAAATTCTGCAATTATTCAGACTTTAAATTCTGAAGATGAAATTTTAGCTGTTATTGGGCATGAGCTTGGGCATATTAAAAGTGGACACGTACTTTATAACACAGTTTTGCACTTATTGGTGATGCTGTCGCAATATTCTCTACAAATTCCTTTGACTGGTTTGGCACTGGAGGCTTTAATTTTAGGATTGCGAGAATGGAGTAGAAAAAGTGAATTGAGTGCTGATAGAGCTGAAGCCTTAACTATTCAAGAGCCTGATGTGGTTATCCGTTCTTTGATGAAACTTACAGGCGGAAATATGTTAGATGAAATGGATTTAGGCGAATTTATTAAGCAAGCTGAAGAATATCAACAGCTAAATTCTATCACAGATAGTATTCACAAAACCCTAAATACGGTTTATTTAACTCACCCTTTTCCTGTTATGCGGGTTATGGAATTGATTAATTGGGTAAGGTCTGGCGAATATGATTCGATTTTGAGTGGCAATTACAAAAACCAACAAAAAACGCATTTTGACAATGTGAAAGAAACTGCAAAAAATTATCAAAAGGATTTTGAACAAAACTTTGCACCCAATTTTTCAGAGAATTTTTCACAAAACATGAAACCTGTGGAAGATGTTGTTGATGAAATTGCTAAAAGAGCAAAAGAAGTTTTTGATAGTTTTAATAAAAAGAAGTAAATATAACCAATAACCAACACTCATTTATGCACAACGACAGAATTTTAATCACAGGTGCTTGTGGACAATTAGGCTCTGAATTAACTCTTGCTTTGAGAAATATTTATGGCGAAATTAATGTCATAGCCACAGATGTTGCTACACCAAAAGGTGAAATTGCAGACGGAATTTTTGAAAAACTTGATATTTTAGACTCCCAACAACTTGCAAAATTAGTAGATACTTATAAGGTTACGCAAATTTATCATTTGGCAGCTATTTTGTCGGCAGCAGGAGAAAAAAATCCTAAGTTGGCCTGGAAAATAAATATGGACGGCACTTTTAGTGTTTTTGATGTGGCAGTAGAAAAAAAGATACAAAAAGTTTATTTTCCGAGTTCCATAGCTGTTTTTGGACCTAATACGCCGCCGCATCACACACCACAATATACGATTATGAACCCTCGCACAGTTTATGGAATTAGCAAGTTGGCAGGTGAAAGATGGTGCAAATATTATCATGATAACTATAACTTAGATGTGCGAAGTTTGCGTTACCCAGGTTTGGTGAGTTATAAAACCCCCCCAGGTGGTGGAACAACAGATTATGCGGTTGATATTTTTTATAAAGCCATTGAAAAACAATCTTATACTTGTTTTTTGAAAGAAGATACTTATTTGCCTATGATGTATATGCCTGATGCTATTAAGGCTACATTGGATTTAATGCATGCTGATGCCGACAAAATAAAATTGCGTGGTGGCTATAATTTAAGTGGTATGAGTTTTTGCCCATCAGAAGTTGCAGCCGAAATACAAAAGCATATTCCTGAATTTACAATAGATTATATTCCTGATTTTCGCCAAAAAATAGCTGATAGCTGGCCTCAAAGTATCGATGACAGCAAAGCACGAGCAGATTGGGGTTGGAAACATAGCTACGATTTGCCCGAAATGACAAAAGAAATGTTAGAAAACTTGCGAATTTTAAAAGATGCAAAAGAGGAAGTTTTAGTTTAATAGAGTTTGATACTGACATTTTAAATTTGTCATTCTGAGTAGGGCTGCCATCAGATTGCGAAGAATGACAAAACAAATTTAAAATGTCAGTATCAAGTTTTAAGCTAAATATAAGTTGCAACAATAGAATTATGGTTATTTTTTGCCTTACTTGCCACAAGAAATAATAAATGCTGAAAATTATGACTATTCGCAACAACGAAACTGCAGCCATTACCGAAATTCCAACATTTCCTTATAAAAAATTTGCACAAACGGTGTCAGAAATGCTTGATAATCAATATAATAGATGTGTTGCTTATTACGCTTATTCAACAAATAGCAAACTAAAATTTATTTGTGCCATTGCAGATGATAGTAAGCATACTATTGATTTATTATCATTTGAACTTAATGCAAAAGATAGACATGAACTGCCTTCAATTAGCGAAAAGCATTATGCCATGCATGGTTATGAAAGAGAAATAGCAGAAAATTGGAATGTGTCATTTTCGGGGCATCCATGGTTAAAACCTATGCGTTATGCTTTTAATCGGTTAAATCAGAAAAAAACAATTTCAAATTATCCGTTTTATCAAATAGCATCTGACCAATTGCATGAGGTTGGTGTTGGACCTATTCATGCAGGTGTAATTGAACCTGGGCATTTTCGTTTTATTTGCAATGGTGAAAAAGTATTGCACCTTGAAATTCAGTTAGGTTTTCAACATAGAGGCATAGAAAATTTGTTTTTAGAAAAGAAAAAACTATTACAACGCACAACCTTAGCCGAAAATATTGCAGGAGACACAAGCATTGGGCATAATTTGGCTTTTGTGAGCTTGATGGAAACCTTGGCGGGCATTGAAGTATCGGAAAGGTTGCAGATGGAAAGGGCAGTTGCCTTAGAATTGGAGAGAATTGCTATTCATGTGGGAGATTTGAGTGCCATGTTTACAGATATTGCCTACCAATTAGGAAGTTCTGTATTGGGTGCTTTGAGAACTCCCGTCATTAATTATACACAGGCTTGGTGCGGAAATAGATTTGGAAAGTCCCTTATACGTACCGTAGGCACACATTATCCATTGCATGACAAACTTATAGAAAGATTAAATAAATTATTTGAAGACTTTATTCCTCGTTTTCAAGAATTGAATATTATGGCTTTTAATATGCCTTCTGTTTTAAGTCGTTTTGAAAATATTGGTACAAATTCAGTAAAACAAATGCTAAAAATTGGTGCTGTGGGCATGACTGCACGTATGGTTGGATTGCCGAGAGACATTCGTTATTCACACCCTTTTGGTGCTTTTAAAGAAATTCCTTATAAACCTGCTTTTATACAAGGTGGTGATGTGAATGCACGAGGAGTTTTGAGAAAAATTGAAATTGAAAAATCGATGTTACTGGTGCAGACTTTTACCCAAGACATTAACAAATTGCCGCCACCACCAAAACCTGTTCTATCTGTAAATCTAAAACCAAACACTTTTGCAATTTCAATGACCGAAGGTTGGCGTGGCGAAATTGTGCATTGTGCAGTAACAGACGAGCATGGCGAACTAGCACATTATAAAATCAAAGACCCTTCTTTTCATAATTGGTTAGCATTAGCATTAGCATTGCGAAACCAAGAAATTTCGGATTTTCCAATTAATAACAAAAGTTTTGATTTGTCATATTGTGGCTTTGATTTGTAAAAAATTTGTGGTGTTATAACAATTATAGGTAGTGTTAAAAAAGTATGATATAATAATCAATTAGATTATATTCTTAAACTTATTGGTTGGACAAGGCAGAAATTTCAGAAAAATATTCCAAACAAGATTTTGCAAAACGCATATCCAACTTTGAAACAATAATATACGTATTTCAAGCTACCGATGCTGTGCCGACAAAAACGAAAAGTTGCAGAGTGCTGCTCATAAGCAGATTATATTCACAATACCAATATAAACTCAGTATTGTAGTCTGATAACGGCAGCACAAAAACTTTGTAATAATGACAAAATATTTTTAGGTTTGCAATTCTCATAGTGCTTTGCAAGCAACTTGTGAGCTGTGTTATAAGAATTATAATTTATTAGTTTTAGTCGCAACCAGAACTAATAAAAATTATGTTCTTTTATTCTTCTTGTCTAAAATATCACTCATATTGTTAATTTTTTGCAATTAAAAACTTACATGTAAGAATTTAGAAATATACTAAATAAAGGTAAAAATATATTTTGAAAGTTCATTTAGGCGAATGAGTTGGGAAAATTGGAAAAGAATTTTGGTTTTGTTATCTGAGTAAAGAATATAGTTTATTGAGGGAAAGCATTTTCACAAAACAGCCACTATAAAATACTTATAGTGGCTGAAATTTTAAATCTAATTTTATTATTTATGCTACTAACTCTTTTTCTATTTCTAAGTCATGAGCATCATGTTCATTATTAGATTCTGGAGTTTGTGACAAAGGAATATTCTGTGGAATGAAGTCCTCTTTTGAACCTGGTTTGCTATAATCATAAGGCCATCTGTAAACCGTAGGAATTTTACCTTCCCAGTTTCCGTGTCCAGGGAAACGTGGTGTTGTCCACTCCAAAGTATTAGAGTTCCAAGGATTTAAAGGAGCTAAACGACCTTTAAACATTGAATAAAAGAAGTTAAAACCAAAGATTAATTGTCCAGCCAATGCCAAAAATGCAGCAATACTAATAAACATGTTCAAATCTGTAAAGCTACCAAAAGCATCAAAGTTTGTCCATGAATAATAACGTCTTGGAAAACCCGCAATACCAATATAGTGCATAGGGAAAAATACCATATAAACACCTACAAATGTAACCCAAAAGTGAATATAACCCATTTTTTCGTCTAACATTCTACCAAACATTTTTGGAAACCAATGATAAACACCTGCCATCATACCAAAGAATGAAGCAGCACCCATTACTAAGTGAAAGTGAGCCACCACAAAATAAGTATCGTGCAACTGAATATCCAATGCAGAGTTGCCTAAGTGAATACCTGTTACACCGCCAGAAATAAACAAAGACACCAATCCAATAGAGAACAACATAGCAGGAGTGAAAACTAAGTTTCCTCTCCATAGAGTTGTAATATAGTTAAATGCTTTTACTGCTGATGGAACTGCAATAATCAAAGTTAAGAACATGAAAATTGAACCAAGAAATGGATTCATGCCTGACATAAACATGTGGTGAGCCCATACAATAAATGACAAAAATGCAATTCCAAGCATAGAACCAATCATGGCACGATAACCAAAAATAGGTTTACGTGAGTTAGTTGCGATAATTTCAGAAGTCATACCCAACGCAGGTAGCAATACAATATAAACTTCTGGGTGTCCTAAGAACCAAAATAAATGTTGGAATAAAATTGGACTACCACCTACATTTGATAGTGCCTCTCCACCAATATAAATTTCAGATAAATAGAAACTTGTACCAAAATGACGGTCAAAAATCAATAACAAAGCTGCTGAAAATAATACGGGGAAAGATAAAACCCCAATAATTGCAGTAATGAAAAATGCCCAAATTGTTAATGGTAATTTAGTGAATGACATACCAATTGTACGCAAATTGATAACTGTTGTAATGTAGTTAATGCTACCTAACAACGAAGAAACGATAAAAATAGCCATACTACAGAGCCATAATGTCATGCCTAAGCCAGAGCCCGACATGGCTTGTGGCAGTGCACTTAGCGGCGGATAAATTACCCAGCCACCACTTGCTGGACCTGTGGACGTAAATATTGATACAAACATTATCACACTCGATATAAAGAAAAACCAATATGATAACATATTTAGAAATCCTGAAGCCATATCTCTTGCACCAATTTGCAAAGGAATTAAGAAGTTACTAAATGTACCACTTAATCCAGCAGTTAATACAAAGAACACCATAATTGTACCATGCATGGTTACTAATGCCAAGTAAAATTCGGGTTCAATTTTACCTTTGTCGTTTAACCAACCGCCTAATAATGGCTTTAGCCAAGCTAAGTCTGCATCAGGAAATCCTAATTGCATACGGAATAAGCCTGACATTGCACCGCCAAGTAAAGCCCATAACAAACCTGTAATGAGGAATTGTTTAGCAATTACTTTGTGGTCTTGTGAAAAAATATATTTTTCAAGAAAAGACTGTTCATGATGTTCGTGATGCTCATCATGCCCATGTCCATGTGCGTTTGCATCATGAGCATGAATTTCTACGTGGGCAGTTGCCATAGGTAATGATGTTTAAATTTAAAATAGTTGAAAGTATTTTTATTATTTGTATTTTATACAAAGACACTAAAATTATTTATTAGATGCACTTAACTTCTCTTTACCATCTAATTTCAATTTTTCTACATAATCTTTATTTGCTTCTGACCATGCTTTTTGAGAAGCTACCCATTTTTCATAATCAGCAGGTTCATCAACAATAATTTTCATACGCATGGCAAAATGACTTTGTCCGCAAACTTCCGTACATGCCATTTCATAATCAAACTTTTCAGCATTTGGTTTACCATTTTTTGCTAATTCTGCACGCATATCAGCAGTAGACATTGTTGGAACAAACCAAAAAGATGTAGGCATACCAGGAACTGCATCCATTTTAACTCTAAAATGTGGCATAAATACACTATGTAGCACATCTCTTGCACAAATTTTTAACAATACATTTTTACCTTTTGGCAAGTGTATTTCATTTGGTGTAAAATCGTCATTGTTTGCTTTGTCGTTAAAGTCCATACCAAAAGAGTTTGTAGCATCGATTTTACGGAAATCACGTTTACCAATTACATTATCTTTGCCCGCATAACGAACCTGCCAATTAAATTGCTTACCCATAATTTCTACTTCGATTCTGTCTTTTGGAGCTGTACTCATAATATCTGACCAAACTTTCCAACCAGAAATAACAAGAACTGTTAGAACTATTGCAGGAATAACTGTCCAAACAACTTCTAATGTTGTGTTATGTGGATACCAAAATGCTTTGCGGTCTTCATTGAAACGGTATTTGAATGGAGCAAAGAATAAAATGCAATGCGTTAAGAAGAATACAGCAAAGACTACTGCTGTTACTACCCAAAACAAATCATCTGTTTTACGTCCATGTTCTGAGGCTGCTACGGGTAAAAAATCTTTTGCAGCAATACCAGAATACCAGGCAATTAAGCCGAAACCCACAAAAAAGAATACAATAAACAGAAAACCGTTAATGGTATTACTCATACCTGTTTTTTTCTGTCCATCTTTTCCCTTTGCCACTTGTACTAATAATAATATTCTATAAACCATAACTAATGCAGCTAAGAATAGAATACCACCAGTAATGAGAAGTAATGAATTCATAAAATTGTCGTTTTATATCTTATGTTGAATATACAAAATGTTTTTAATAATGTTTCATAATTTTCAATAAATTCTGAAAGTTTATCAAGTATAAAATGTAACACACAAAAAGTCTGTTACATTTTATCTACTAAATGTTTTACCTAAATATTGTGATGTAAACTTTCTTGTAACATTGGGTGATTTTTTGCAACCAATGGTGCTTTTGCTAAATTTACACCAATTGTAAATGCCAATCCAGCTACATAAATCATGACTAATCCTAATTCCATAAAACCAATTGTTCCTTCCCCTTTCAATACGCCTGGTGTAATCATTTGGTAAAAATCAATCCAATGTCCTGCTAAAACGCCAAAACATACAATTTTCAATAAAATAGCTTTACGTTTTGCATCTCTTGTCATTAAACCAAAGAATGGGAAAATGAAGTTTAAGAAAATATTAAGAAAGAATATTTTTGAATAGGTATCATTACTTAAACGGTCTATGAAATAAATGGTTTCTTCTGGAATATTTGCATAATATATCAACAAAAATTGAGCAAACCAAACATAAGACCAGAAAATGCTGAATGCAAAAATGAATTTACCCAAATCGTGTAAGTGGTTTTCATTTACCATTTTCAAATAGCCACCATCTTTCAAAAACATAACCACCAAAGCAATGGTAGCTAAACCAGACACGTGCCAACTTGCAAACATATACCAGCCAAACATCGTAGAAAACCAGTGTGTATCAATAGACATTACCCACATCCATGCACCTATTGAAGCTGTTACTGCCAAAAATATGATGAATAAAGTTGCTAAGGTTTTGATTTTCCAAAATCTAGCTGTTCCTCCTTCTGTATCCTCTGCTATGGAGTTTTTGCGGATAAAAAACCAAAAAGCATACCACACAAAGACAAAACCAATAGTAACAAAGAAAAATGTAGAATTTAAAAATCCTTTTTTACCATCTATAATTTCATCATAATCAGGACTATTTACGTCATACAAAGACTCATGCGTCCAGTGAAAAATATCGTGTCCTGCCCAAGCAAATACGATAATCATCATCACACCCATAAAAGGTAAAAATGCACCAAATGCTTCTGGCACTCTTTTAATGGCTGCTGACCAACCAACGTGAGCCGCAGATTGAATGGCTACGAAAAATACGCCTATCATAGAAATACCCAAGAAAAATATGGTATTAATCCACAAATCGGCTTTTAATCTTGTAACCCAAGAAACTCCATGATGCTCACCTGTAGCAACTGTTGCTGCTGGGTCACCATATGCTAATGCATGATGTTCTGCACCGCCACCGCCAAAGGCATTCATGGCAACGCCAATAGCAAAAAATATAATGCCTATTATCAAAACGATAAAGATGTTTTTCTTTGCTTTGTCAGAGAAAACATACTTTTCATCTAAGTTATACTGTACTTCAGATTTCATATTGTATCTATATTAAAAGTCAAATATTAGTTTTCTCCCTTTTGAAGTTTTTGTACATAATGCACAATTTTCCACCTTTCTTCAGGGTTGATTTGGCTTTTATGCGACCACATACGATTACGACCATGCGTAATTGTGTGGAAGATATGCCCTTCTGTTACACTTTTGATAGCACCACCTGTTAGGTTTGCCACACCTTTATACATTACGCCAACTTTTCCATCACCTTTCCCTTCTGCACCATGACATGGTGAGCAGAAATTGGTATAGAGATGTTTGCCTTGTGCCAATACTTGACCAGCAGAGTCTAATGGAATTGGGTTTTTAAGAATACGACTTGCCAAAGCAATACTATCTTTGTGCAGTTCGTAAATTAAAATTTTTGTGGTGTCGGTCATGTAAATTGCATTGGTTGCACCTACATAATTTTGGCGTTTTACTGTACCAGAAACAGGCTCACGCATGTTGATATTTCTCGCACCTTTATAGTTGTTATAAGGATTCGAATTATAATCACTACGAGTTGAGTCTATAATTTGTGAAAGTGGGTCGTATGCAAGAGTTGTGTACATTTGTGGTGCAAACTCTGACCCTGCATACTCTCCGCCTGCTTTACAACCCCAAAGTGAAATGCTTATGGTAGCTGCAAGTAATATGGTTTTTGTCTTTTTGAACATATATTTTTCAAGTTTGACAATATAAATGTCGTAAATTGTATGTGAAATTTTTAAGCAATACTAATTAAGTTTTCTGCTTGAACTTGTAACTCCTTTTGTAAATAAATCTATTAAATAAGTAAAGAAAGACTGTTTGTTGTCTTCGTCTGAAAAATCTTTGCGATAAACTTCATTCGCATGATTTTCTTTTAAAATAGCCTTTATTTGTTCTTCTGTCATAGAATTATTACCCAAATCTATTGCCATAACCAACTTGTCATCAGTAGAACGGCGGTCAAACAAGCGTGGTGCTTTTAGTGGATGCAGAGATGAGGCAACTAAAAAAGTGCCAACCATACCAAAAGAAGCCAATAAAACAGTGGATTCAAAGGTTACAGGCACAAAATCGGGAATAGCTAAAAACGACTTTCCACCAATAATCATAGGCCAATCAACGCCCATCATACCTGTTTGCATGGTAATTGCCAAAGTAGTGCCAGTAGCTCCAAACAAGAAAGCTGCTTTGGGCATATAAGACCTTTCATAACCTAATTCATGTTCTAAACCATGAATGGGGAACGGAGTATAAACTTCATGAATTTTTACGCCTGCGTGTCTGATATGTCCGACTGCGTGGAGTAAATCATCTTGGTCATCAAATATGCCTACTAAAAAATGTTTATTTTTTTCCATATCAGATTTTTTTTAATATTTGCTTAATACCTACTAAGTAGCTGTAAATTTTAAATTCTAAGTTGTAAATTATCTAATAACTTAGCAATAAATTACAACACACGCAAAATAAGTAATCAATGCTTATAAGTATTTCGCAAACTTATAAGACTGTAACGAATATTCCTATATTTTTTAGATTATTTTTTAGTTTTTCTATTAAAAATAAAACCTATTACTAAAATTATTTTCACATTAGACTTCTTAGTAAAGACATTTAAGGCTTTGAAAAATCCTTAAATGTCTTTCCCAAGAAGTCTAAGATTTAAAAATAGGGTTTATCTAGCTCTATGATGATAAAATAATTTTGTCATTTACTTTCAAAACTTGTAAAAAATAATGTTCCTTTTGCCATAAAATTTCAATTATATTGAAATTTTATTAGTTTTGCCTTTCTTAAAATAGATTCTTAAAACTTATTAACACTTATTTATTGTGCTTTATTACCTTTTTCAATATTTAGACCAAGAATTTAACCTCATTGGGGCAGGTTTATTTCAATATATTTCATTTCGTGCCATGATGTCAGCATTTTTATCATTGTTGATAGCTGTGATTTTTGGGCGAAAAATTATCAATTTTTTACAAAAACAACAAATCGGCGAAAGTATCAGAGATTTGGGTTTGGCAGGGCAAATGGCTAAAAAAGGTACGCCAACTATGGGTGGTGTGATTATGATTAGTGCCATTTTAATACCTACATTGCTTTTTGCACGTATTTATAACATCTATATTGTGCTGTTGATAATCACGACTCTTTGGGCAGGTGCTATTGGATTTATTGATGATTATATTAAAGTATTTCGTAAAAACAAAGAAGGTTTACAAGGAAGATTTAAGATTTTTGGGCAGGTTACATTAGGTTTAATTGTGGGTTGCACCTTATATTTTCACGATAAAGTTTTGGTTAGGTATTTTAATGATACTGTAAATGCTTCAAATTTGGGTAATGCACTGAAATTGCAACAATATCAAGATATAAAATCTACAATTACAACTATTCCTTTTATGAAAGGTAATGAGTTTAATTATGTTGATTTAATTCCATTTTTGGGCAGCGAATACGCATGGATAATTTATATTCCTCTGGTAATTTTCATTATTACCGCAGTTTCAAATGGAGCCAATATGACTGATGGCATAGATGGACTTGCAGCAGGAACTTCAGCAATTATTGGTATTGTATTAGCAATTTTTGCATACGTATCAGGTAATGCAATTTTTGCAGATTATTTAAATGTCATGTTTATTCCACATACAGGCGAATTGGTAATTTTCTGTACTGCTTTTGTGGGGGCTTGTATCGGCTTTTTATGGTACAATTCATATCCTGCACAAGTATTTATGGGAGACACAGGCAGTTTGACTTTGGGTGCTATTATTGCAGTTTTGGCTATTATTGTTCGTAAAGAATTAATGTTGCCTGTTTTATGTGGTGTTTTCTTTGTAGAAACTCTATCAGTCATGTTACAAGTTGGCTACTTTAAATACACAAAAAGAAAATATGGAGAAGGAAAACGTATCTTTCTTATGTCTCCACTGCATCACCATTATCAAAAAAGGCAAATTCCAGAACCTAAAATTGTAACAAGATTTTGGATTATTGGTATTTTATTAGCTATTTTTTGTCTTGCAACACTAAAAATTAGATAAAAATAATTTTCATGCGGAAAATCTATTAAAAATAGTTGCTTTTGTGAAAAATAATTATATTTGATACGATAAAATCCATTGTAAAAATATGTCAGAAGAACTAACCAATAAAGGAGGCAATTTTGAAGAAGCCATTGGCAGGTTTGAGCAAATGCTTAAAGAGCAAGCAACCATTTTTTTCGATTTGGAGGTCATAGAACATATTTTAGAATATTATTTAGATAACAATAAATTAGATAAAGCCTTATTAGCTTGTAATCATGCCATACAATTATATCCTTTTGTTATGGATATGCAAGTAGAAAAAGCTAAGATTCTACGAGATTTAGGACAATATGATTCCGCTTATGTGTGCATAGAAAGTGCTGAAAAAGTCCAGCCTTTTGACTCTGAACTCAAATTTGTTAAGGGAACTTTGTTGCAATTTAAACAACAATATCAACAAGCACTTGATTATTATTTAGACATATTTGATTCTTATGATGACAAATCTGAACTTTGTTATCATATTGGTTGTACTTATTACCAACTCAAATTATTACCAGATGCCTTTCGCTATCTGAAAAAAGCCTTGCAACTTAACCCCAATGAACCTTTAATTTTAAATGCTTTATTAGATAGCTGTGTTACAGCTACTGATGGTAAAAATTTAGTGGCAATTTTGGAAAAAATGATAAATGCAAGTCCTTATCAAAAACAACTTTGGTATTATTTGGGTATTGTTTATAATGAGTTGCGACAATTTGATGATGCTTTACATGCGTTAGATTATGCAGTTGTGATAGATGATAAGTATTCTGAGGCTTATTTTGCCATTGGTCATGTGTACATGAATATCAAAAATTATCAACAATCATACGAAAATTATAAAACTGCATGGACTATTGACAAAAATTCTACTGAAATTACCTGTCATTTGGCAGCAAGTTTAGAAAAATTAGCCATGTATGACCTTGCACTTAGTTATTATCGCAAAGCAACACAACTAAATAGCCTGTGTGCAGATGGTTGGTTTGGCATGGGTTCTTGTCTGATGCACAAAGAAAAATGGTATGAATCTATACATTTTTTTCGCAGAGCAGTAAAAATTGCACCTGATAACGCAGATTATTGGGTTGCTTTGGCAGAAAGTGAATATAAAACAGGTAATATTGTTTCAAGCATTGAAGCCTACAAAAAAGCCTCTGTTTTAGAACCACAACAAGCTGATGTTTGGCTAAATTGGTCATTTATTTATTACGAACAAGGTAATAATGATGCTGCCATTGATTTAATTATGGAAGGTTTAGACGAACTTCCCGACCATTCCGAAATGTTGTATCGAATTGTTTGTTATTTAATTGCAGCAGGACAATATAAAGAAGCTATTAAGTTTTTAGAACTTGCACTTGCCTTAAATTATGAACAACACAAAATTTTATTTGAATTTTTCCCAAGAATAGAAACACAAAAAGCATTACAAAAGCTGATTAATCAATTTAGGGATTAAGAAATTTTATACATTTATTTTGTAAAGTATAAAACATTATCCTTATTTTGTATCTTAATAAGACAATATACAAATAAAAATATGAACGAAGAAAAATACTTAGAAAATGCAAAAGTTATTATAGATAATGCAACTTCTTATGCTGCATATCTTAGCCAATATAACGCATTATTCTGTGTAATTAAAAAGGCTTACATACGTAAAGAAGATTTTGAACAACTTTTTAATGCTATGGCAGAAGAAGCAAAAATACAAGGTGCTGAAAAAATAATTTTTGATAAACGAAATATGAAAGTTTTTGACCAACCTTCAATGACTTGGTATCATGTTGTTTTTAAAGAAGATTTATTAGCATCAATTGGATTGAAAAAATATAGAAAACTTTTGCCAGAAGATAATTTATTCAGAATGAGTGTTGAAATTGGTAGAGGTAAAATTGCTCGTGAGCATAATTTTGATTATGATAAATACGACATTCAGTATTGTGAATCAGTAGAAGAAGCTTTAACTAATTAAAGGAGCTTAGAATATTTTCTTAGAGGTAAATAGCCTTAATAAATCAATAAATTATAACTTTTATGTTTCTTGCACCCTTAAATTATGACAGGTATTTTAAAAAAGTTTTTTCGGACATCGAAATTGCTAAGAAATTCTTGGAAGATTTTCTCGATGTGAGCATAGAAACCATTGCACCATTGAGCAAAGACTATAAAATTACAGACACAGCAAGTGGTGTGGAGTTTGATTTTCGTTGTAAAATTAATGGGCAATATGTGGTTATTGATATGCAACAATGGTATAAAACCGATATTGTCAAACGGTTTTATCTCTATCATGCAGTTAATACTGCGGTGCAGTTGGAGCATATTCCTACAAAAGAAACCCGCAAAATAGGAGATAAAATTATAGAATTGAAAAACTATAATTTGTTAGAACCCGTGATTACGCTAATTTGGTTAGCTGATGAAACTTTGTCTTTGAAAGAAGATTTTGTTTCCTACATTATGACACCTGAAACGGTGAACAAATTTTTGCGAAATAAATCTCTTTGGGAAAATCCAGATATTGAAGCCTTAATGGCTGCTCGACAAACCCAATTAGATTTAATGGACAATAAAACCAAAGGCATAGATTTTTTAAGTCAAAATCGGTTAATTTATGCTTTCCAGAAAAATATTGTCAAAAATAAAAAATTTAGTAAATATTTTGCGTGGTTTGATTTTGCTGAGAAAACTCGCCAAGAAAGTAACATAGAAACAGATTTTGACGAATATAAAACTGATAAGTATTTTAATGAAATTATCAAACGTCTTAATCGTGAAGGTTTGGCTGATGAAGACGATTTTTATATTCTCAATTATCGTGAAGCTATGGTTGCTTTAAATCGTGTTGCCGAAGAAAATTTTGAGGAGGGAGTTCGCAAAACAAAGGCTGATTTAGAGCCATTGATAAATCGTATTGCCGAAGAAAATTTTGAGGAGGGAGTTCGCAAAACAAAGGCTGATTTAGAGCCATTGATAGCAGCAGAACGTGAAAAAGCAGAACAAGAACGTGAAAAAGCAGAACAAGAACGTGAAAAAGCAGAGCAAGAGGCAGAACAAAAAGAAACAATTACTGTCCTAAACTTGTTAAAATTTGGCATGACAGCAGAACAAGTTGCTGAAACATTGCAAATTACAATAGAAAAAATTATTACAATACAAACAAATAAATTGCAATAAGTTAATCAAATTAGGCAACTGTTTAGGTACGTTGGCAATGGTGCTTTTGCACCTCGACAATCGTACCTAAATATCACTTTTATACGCTTGTCAAGGTGCAAAAGCACCATTGCCAACGTATAAAAGCTAATACCTAAACAGTTAATTAATTTAGGACATTTGCTTAGAAGTAAATGTCCTAACTTATATCTATTTAACAACTAATTTTTATACATCACAGCTTTTATTGCAGCAACAGTTCTTTTGACACTTGGCAAAATGACATCAATCAATGTTGGTGCATAAGGCAACGGTAAATCGAATGAATTGATGCGGTGAATGGGTGCATCGAGATAATCAAATGCGTGTTTTTGTACGTGGTAAGTAATTTCTGAAGATATTGCAGCCAAAGGCCACGCTTCTTCAACAACTACTAAACGGTTTGTTTTTTTCACTGAATTAATCACTGTTGCATAATCAATTGGGCGTACAGTTCTCAAATCTACAATTTCAACAGAAATACCTTCTTTGGCAACTTCTTCTGCGGCTTGTTGTGCTATTTTTAAAATTTTACCAAATGTAACAATCGTAACATCTGTACCTTGACGTTTTATATCAGCCAAACCTAATGGAATAAGGTATTCACTATCAGGAACTTGTCCTTTTTCGCCGTACATAACTTCTGATTCCATAAAAATAACGGTATCATTATCACGAATTGAGGCTTTTAGCAAACCTTTTGCATCATAAGGTGTTGATGGCACAACAACTTTTAAACCTGGGCAGTTGGCATACCAACTTTCAAAATTCTGAGAATGTTGGGAGCTTAACATGCCTGCATTACCTGTTGGACCTCTAAAAACCATTGGCACAGAATATTGTCCACCTGACATAGACATCATTTTTGCGGCTGAATTAATAATTTGGTCTATGGCAACTAAGGAAAAGTTAAAGGTCATAAATTCGATAATAGGTCGCAAACCATTCATAGCAGCACCAACGCCAATGCCCGCAAAACCAAGTTCCGCAATTGGGGTGTCTATCACTCGTTTTGCACCAAATTCGTCGAGCATGCCTTGACTTACTTTATATGCTCCGTTATATTCAGCAACTTCTTCGCCCATTAAAAATACTTTCTCATCTCGCCGCATTTCTTCGGACATTGCCTCTCTTAGGGCTTCTCTAAATGCAATTTCTCTCATTTTCAGTAAATTGTTGTGTTTTGGTATAGCAATAATACTACTTTTTTGTAAAAATATAAAGTATTGCCAAAATTTAATAAAATAATGTATATTTGTGTTACATAAACCGTAGGAAATCATGCAAACTGCACCTATTCAAGTACCCTTAGATGTTGCTTTATATTTTGTGCAACAACTTCCAGCCACGTATCAGGAAGCTATTTTTGAGTGGCTTAGTATTGTTCATGACCAAAGACAAAATACAATAACAAAAAATATACAAACTATTGATAATGAGGAAGATAGCTATCAACAATTACCTTTAAAATTTGGAGCAGGAAAACATTTAATTGGTTTTATTGCAGATGATTTTAATGAACCTTTGGAAGATTTTAAAGACTATATGTAAAATGAAAATACTTTTAGATACTCATATTTTGATTTGGTATGTGCAAGGCAATACCAAATTACAAACTTCATATAGGGAGTTAATTACAAGTTCTAAAAATAAAAAATTTGTGAGTATGGCAAGTCTTTGGGAAATGGCAATAAAACTTAAAGTAGAAAAGATAGCATTACATTGCCATTTGGAAAATTTTATTCCAAAAGGCATTGAGTTGTTACCTATTTTACCCGAACATATTTACCAAACAATACAACTTCCATTGCATCATCGTGACCCTTTTGACCGTATGATTATTGCACAAGCCATAACTGAAAATCTTATTCTGATGACTGATGATGGCAATTTCCCTTTGTATGATGTAAATTTAATCTGATGTAACTTGTAAAATAATGCTTTTGTAGTAGCTTTGATATTTAGGAGAAAATAAACTAATATCACTAAATTTTGTTCTGTTCTACACAAAAAGCACAGACTAAAGCCCAATGCTATTAAGCTAAGATTTTTTTTTAGTGCCATTAGGCACGAAATATTTATAGTAGAGGCATATTTCCACCTCCCAAAGTGCCGTAGGCACGAAATATGTCGTACCTACAGCACTTTGGGGGATTCGGTGCTTACTTTTGCTATAAATATGTCGTTCCTAACGGAACTAAAAAATATAATTACTTGATTATCAATAAATTTATTTTGCAATTTTACTTTCTTAGCTTAAAGAATAGACTAAAGTCTATGCTACACAAAAAAGAATAGACTAAAGCCCAATGCTATTAAGCTAAGATTTTTTTTAGTGCCATTAGGCACGAAATATTTATAGTAGAGGCATATTTCCACCTCCCAAAGTGCCGTAGGCACGAAATATGTCGTACCTACGGCACTTTGGGGGATTTGGTGCTTACTTTTGCTATAAATATGTCGTTCCTAACGGAACTAAAAAATATAATTACTTGATTATCAATAAATTGTGATATTACAATTTTACTTTCTTAGCTTAAAGAATAGACTAGGCGTCCCCGACTAAAGTCTATTCTACATAAAAAAAGCACAGACTAAAGTCTATGCTACAATTTAATCACTATGTTATACAAAAAACTACAAGAAGCCCGCAGCGAAGAAGACGTAAAAGATGCGTACATTAAGGCATTGGGACTAAAATCATATTCCAAAAATTTGATAGATATTCAGACCAAAGAAATTTGGTTTGAGGCGAAAGATTCGGGAAAACATAGCACCTACCAAATGTTTACGCAACTGATGCACTATGTACAGCAAGCCCTGAACAAAGGCGAAACTGTGCCACCATTTTTGTGTGTGATAGACACCAAAAAGGCTGCAATTATGAAAAGTGCTGATGTAATTCCATTTCTCGAAAAAAAGACGATTAAGTGGGGAAAAAATGCAAGTGGCTACACACAAGAGGCTCTTGATGCGGTTTCTGCACACATAGGAACATATTTTGTGAGTTTCAAAATAGAAACACACGAAGACGAATTTATTAGCACTATTAAAAATGCTATTCAAAGTGGCGACATTATCCGAACTGCCATTACGCCTGATAACCTCAAACAAGTTTTTGATAAATGGGTGCTAATGATAGGAAAAGAAATTAAAGGTGTGGCAAATGAACATTATGCTTTGCTGTTTTTTGCGGATATTATGCATGATGGTACGGTGAGTACGCACCAAAATTTGCCCGCCGAATTGCTACACAAAAACGGTTCTCCTGTGTTTAGTCTTGAAGGAAAAGTCTATGAATTGGGCAATAAAGAAGGTTACAGGCAATTTTGGGCAATTTATCACAAACCACCGAAGGCAGAATATCGAAATTATTTGCTCGAAAGACGTGATAGTTTAATTCCGATTGACGAAAGAAGTTTTAAAGGGGCATATTATACGCCTTTGGCGGTTGTGGACAAAGCCTACGACAAACTCACTGAAACTTTGGGCAAAAATTGGCAAAAAGAATATATTGTTTGGGATATGTGCTGCGGTGTGGGAAACCTCGAAGTAAAGCATAGCAACCCCCGAAATATTTTTATGAGTACCCTCGATGCTGCGGATATAGACGTGATGAAAGCCACCAAAACCTGCGTGTCGGCTGTCCGTTTTCAATACGATTATTTGAATGACGATATTGATGTGTTTGGGCAAATTGATTATTCTCTCACCAACAAAGTACCCGCAGCACTACAAAAAGCTATTGCAGAAGGCAAAAAAATATTGGTTTTGATAAATCCACCTTATGCAGAAGCTACAAATGCAGATAATACTTCAAAAGGAAATAATGCGGAAAAAAAAGTTGGAGTAGCAAAAACTACGGTTGCAGCAGCTTTAATGGCTGATTATGGTAAAGCAACTAACGAATTATTTACACAATTTTTGGCAAGAATAGCTAAAGAAATTCCTTCTGCCACGATTGCCATATTTAGCAAATTAAAATATGTCAATGCACCAAATTTTGAAAAATTTAGGGAAGTTTGGAGTGCCGAATATTTGGGTGGTTTTATTGTGCATAGCAAAGCCTTTGACGGATTAAAAGGAGATTTTCCGATTGGTTTTTTGGTGTGGAAAACCTATAACCAAAACACGAAGGGAGAAGACAGAAATGCCATTTCTCAAAGAAATGGCATTTCTAATGAAATTACGACAGATGTTTTAGATAAAAATGCAAATCCAATTGGAGAAAAATCTTTTTACAATATAAAAAGTAATCTATTTTTAAGTGAATGGATTGAAAGACCAAAGGCTAACAAAGTATTGACAATACCATTGAAAAATGCTGTTTCGCCAAGTACAGGTCGTGCACCAGTGAGAATGTCATCTGATAATTCATTAGGCTATCTTATCTTTAAAGGAAATGATATACAAAACTCAAATGCTACTTGTATTTTGAGTTCAGTTTACGGAGATGGTCACGGAATTTACATAAATGCTAATAATCTGGAAAGTATAGCAATTATGCTGACTGTGAGAAAAATAATCAAACCTACTTGGCAGAATGACCGTGACCAATTTTTGCAACCTACAAAGCCACTTTCAGACGAATTTAAGTCAGATTGTTTGGTTTGGATGTTGTTTAATGGTAGTAATTTGACTGCAAGTGCCGATAATTTAGAATGGAATAACAAAAAATGGAGTATTGTTAATCATTTTATTCCTTTTACGGAGGCAGAAGTCGGCAGTCCCGAAAGGTTTGAAAGTGATTTTATGGTGGAATATTTACAGGAGATAAACCCCAAGGGTTTTGAAAACCCTTGGGGTTTGGGAGAGGCTGCAAAAGT
>JAYTNF010000037.1:0-4037 GCA_043748455.1 Cytophagales bacterium | reverse complement strand
TACGATTGTCAAGGTCTTCGACCATTGCCAACGTACCTAAAGTTACTAATATCACAAAGGCAACAAAATTCTCACAAGCATACCTGTTTGATTTGGCTTTTCAATAGTTTCTAAACCAATATGTATATTTTTTTGTTTTTTCAAAATTGCTATTCTCTCTGCCATAATTTGAGTAGCAAAAGAACGGTGATTTGATGCTTTATTATCTTGACTTGCTTGCTTTCCTACTCCATTATCCTCGATTTCGATTGTAAAACTTCGTTTTTTAGCACCATTTTGGTTATTTTCATTGGGTTTTATGCTAATTTTTAGCAAACCTTTGCCCGATTGTGGCTTTAAACCGTGTTCTATTGCATTTTCAATAATAGGTTGCGTAAACATAGACGGAATTAGCGTATTTTCGAGGTCTAAATCCTCTGAAACTTCCAATTCATAATCAAATTTATCGGCAAAACGGAGTTGTTGCAACTGTATATAATTTCGGATAGTTTCTATTTCTTCGGCTAAGGTCGTAAATTCGTCTTGGGACTGTTCCAAAACTTGTCGCATCAACCTTGCAAATTTTGCAATGTAGGAAGTAGCTTTTAGCGTATCAGCTTGCATCACAAATTTTTGAATAGCCGACAAAGCATTAAAGAAAAAATGCGGGTTCATTTGCGACCTTCGCCAGCGTTGTTCACTATCTAAAAGTGCAAATTGGGCTTTGAGTTGGCGATTTCTGTAAAATAAATAACCTCCTATTGCCAAAATTAACAACGAAATTGCTAAACTTGTCAGGGCAATAATTTGTATTTTATTTTCTTTTGCAAGCACTTGCAATTCTACTTCTTGTTTTTGAATTTCTACTTTTTGCTTTTCCAACACAATTTCTTTACGTTCTACGTCAAAAGTTGTTTGGAGTTTTACTATTTCCTTAGCTTTTTCTATGCTAAAAATACTATCATTGGTGTTTTTTGCTAATTCTACATAAAGTAAGGCTTTTTTGTAATTACCTTGTGCTTTATAATTATCTACTAACAAGTTATAAGTAGTATTCATTTCTGACAAAGCCTCTATTTCTTGGGCTATTACCAATGATTTTTCTAAAAATTTTGCTCCTTCTTCGTATCTTTTTTGTTCTTTTAATACTTCTGCAATACCATTAAGAGAATAAATCATACCTCTTTTATCTCCTACTTTTTCCTTCAAAATAAGTCCTTTTTGATACTTTATTAGAGCCTCGTCATTTTTCTTTTGCTTTTTTTCAACCGCAGCAATATTATTCATCATCATTGCAATTCCTTGATTATCTTTTAGTTCTTCATAAATTTTATTGGCTTTTTGGTGATAATTTAGTGCTGTTGCAAACTGTTCTTGCTTTTCATAAATAATACCAATGTTATTTAAAGTGGCAGCCATACCTTTTTTATCTTTTGCTGCTTCTTTTATTACAAGGCTTTGCTCATAAATTTTTAGGGCTTGGGGATAGTCTTTTTCTTTTTCGTGTATAGAGGCTATGTTATTCAAACAAATTGCAATAGCTTGTTTATTGCCTAATACTTCTGCTAATTTTAATGCTTTTTGATAGGTTAATAAAGCCTGAATGTAATTTAGTTTTTTGAAATAAATATTTCCTAAGTTTAGAAATAAACCACAGCGAGGATTAGGAGCTAAAATTTCTATATTTTTTTGCACTTTTTCGTAATATATCAGTGCATTATCATAATCATTTTTACGATAATAAGCCAAGCCAATCACATTGATAGAATGTACTTCACCACGTTTAAATTTTGCTTGGTGGCTAATATTTAAGGCTTCTTTTGCTAATTGAATACAAGTATCAGGGTTGGACTTGGCATATAATCCTGCCAAATCCATCAAAGCTTTTGCTTTTATACTATCTACTGTTGCTGTATAATATACTCTTTGCAAACTATCTTTGCTCCATTTATAATCTTGTGCATTTAGATTTTGCAATAGACAAAAAGAAATCAAAACATAAATAGCACAGCCTAAAATAGAAGAATAAAATGAAATCATAATTTTTTGTTATTGTATAGCAATCCGCAACTTCTAATTTTTTCCTAAACTTTCCAAATTTTCCCATCTCTTTCAAACACTTATTCAATTAAAAGCCACACTTGTTCGATAGTATGTAGCACTTGTATAAGTGCCAAAAATCTAAGCAAAAGGTTTTCTAATTTTGAGTGTTAAATAACTATTGGCAGGGCAAAAAAGCCACTGCCAAAGTTCAGAAAATAAAACCCATTTTAAACCTAACGAAATGAAAATTTTAGCATCATTTTTTGTAACAGCTTCTTTGTTAGTGGCTGGCTCGGCTTTCAAAAGTCCCAAAGGAGAAATCTGTTTTAAAGTGAAAAACGACACAGGTGGTAGCATCACTTTGCACACTGGTTCGGGAACTGCACCCATGAATGGAGGCATACAAAAAGAGTTTTGTATGGAAGAAGGCAGCACTTTGTATGTGGCTGAAAAAGGCAAAAAAGGTAAAGTAGTTGTGCAAGTAAGTGCTGATATTAAAGGAAAAGTGATTAAACTTTCTTCGGTATTGTAAAAAATAGAACTAACATTTCTTTGAGAAATGTTAGTTCTTGTAAAATTTTAAAATTTAACAAAACTTTTAACATCAACAAAACTTTATGAAAATCTTATCTAAATTTTTCGCAGTATTATTTCTTTTTGTAGTTGCTTTTGCTGCACAAGCAACCACTTTTACTGTCCGTAATACAGCAGATAATGGTATAAATTCTTTAAGGTTCTGGATGCAATTTGTATCAACAGGCGACACCATTCGGTTTTCCCCAAATATTAACGGACAAACCATCAATCTAAGTTCATCAATTATTATTCCTGCCTCCGTAGCTATTATTGGTAATGGAAGACAACACACATTAATTCAACTTACAGGTAATACAGGAAGTGCATTATCAGTTACAGGTTGGTTGAATGTGAATATATCTGATTTAACCATTGGTGGCGGGACAAATGCTATAAGCATAGATACTAATGGGGAGATTTCTTTGTGGGGATGTGTATTCAATAGTTGTGTCTACATCTACGCACCTCGGTTACTTTATATTTACAAATGTGATTTTAGAGGACTTACATCTGGTTTAAATGTAATAGAGATAGGGTTAAGGCAACCATGGTTAGGTGCAAATTCTTATTTTATTGCAGAGTCAGTATTTAGTAATAATAATAATAGTACATCTAATACCTCTTATAGTGCTGCTCTTGGTGTCTCAGGAACAAGTATTTTTCCTATAAATGTAAGATTAACAAGTTGCAAATTTGTTAATAACTTATTAGATTATAGTCCTTTAAGTTATACACTTAATAGCACAGACAGTATGAAAATCACTGGGTGTAATTTTGACAATAATGCAGTAAGAATGAACATTCCACATGGGCAACCTATCCCAGCCAATGGCTCTGCGATTATGGCGAGAGGCGGAACTTCAATAGTTATGAATAGCTTTTTTCGTGGCAATAGAGAAAATATAAATACAGTGAGTAATATTAACTTGATAGCAATTCGTGGTGGAGGTTCTCTTAATTTATCTCAAAATCAAATAACAGGCAATAATGGTGCAGGAATTCGGTTATCAAATGATTTTATTTATAATAATACTTCTACAGGTAGGTCTATTATATGTAAACAAAACACTATTGCACATAACAACAATGCAGCAATAGTAGCAAATAATTTGCAAGTTGGTAATTCTTACATGGAAACAACTTTTAATATCGTGAATACACCAACTTCATTAGGTGGCAATTTCTTTGCTTTTCCACCTTCTTGGGCTACTTCATTTGATATTTTAGTAAGTCCTACAAACTCTTTACTTCCTTGTTTTATAGCACCTATTACCTCTATTCCTTCAATAGGAGGAAATTATAGATTAGCTACTAATTCTTTCTTATTAGATGGAGGTGACGATGCCAATGCTCCTTTAGATATTTTTGATTATGATAGTGATGGAAATATTATTGAAAGGGTGCCTTTTGACATAGTAGGCAATCCAAGAAAAATTGGC
>JAYTNF010000036.1:0-2319 GCA_043748455.1 Cytophagales bacterium | reverse complement strand
CGCAAACAGAAAATAAATATTATGGAGCATACTGCTGTAATTTTTACAAGCAAGAATGCAGTCGATAGTTTCTTTAAAATCTGTTTGGAATTTAAGTATGAAATGCCTGCTGAAATGAAATATTTTTGCATTACCGAGCAAACTGCAAATTACCTTCAAAAGTATATTGTTATTCGCAAACGCAAAATTTTTGTAGGCAACAAAACAGCATTGGAATTGACCGAAGCCATGAAAAAGCATAAAAATGAAAAGTTTTTGTATCCTTGTTCAGACATTCGCAAAGATGATATTCCACAATTTATGTCAAAAAATAGCTATCAATTTACAGAAGCAATTATGTACAAAACCGTAGCAAGTGATTTGTCTGATTTATCTGATGTAAATTATGATGTTATTGCCTTTTTTAGTCCATCAGGCATACAATCTTTATTTACAAATTTCCCTGATTTCAAACAAAATAATACTAGAATTGCGGCTTTTGGTACCACAACTGCAAAAGCTGTCATTGACGCAGATTTAATTTTAGACATTTTAGCACCACACCCAAATGCTCCATCTATGACAGGTGCCATAGAATTATATGTAAAATCTGCTAATGTAATTATTTAAAAATATATAATGTATTGCTTTGAGGTGCTAAGTTTTTTGTTACAAACAACAAGAAACATTAGCACCTAAAAGTAGCACTTTTTAAATACCTTTGAATAGAATACTATACTATAAATTTTAATCTAATTGCCATTAAGCTAAGAAATAAAAAAATAATATTTTGGCTTCCTTAGCTTAATAACATTAGACTAAAGTGTATATCACAAATACATTTGCATGATGGATTATTTTGTATATTCTTCTAGCAATTCCCACAACAAATCAAGATGTCTCTGCTCCACATTTGTTTGTCCAATAACCAAACGAATCACATATTTCTTATTCAATTTAGTGTGTGTCAAATATACTTTTCCTGTTAGATTGAGGTTTTGCAATAATTTTGTGTTGAGATTTTCTAACATCGTTTCATCTACAATTCCTTCAGGTTTATAGCGAAAACAGATTAAATTTAGGGAAATTGGTGCTAAAATTTCATATTTTTGTGCATTTCTTAACCTTTCTGCAAAGTTTTGTGCCAATTCGAGATGCTTTCTAATTTTATTTTGCAATTCCTCAACACCATAACTTCGCATGACAAACCACAATTTTAAAGCCCTAAAACGCCGACCTAATTGCACACCCCAATCACGATAATTATTAACTTTGCTATCTGCACTTGTTTTCAAATATTCAGGCAAAATTTCAAAAGTTTGAATTAAAGCAGTTTTATCTTTCACATAATATGCTGTGCAATCAAAATTTGTAAACATCCATTTATGTGGATTAAACACATAACTGTCTGCCATTTCCAAACCTTTTATCAAATGTCTTTGTTCGGGCAACATGGTTGCTGTGCCTGCATAAGCCGCATCAACGTGCAGCCAAATACCATGACGCACACATATTTCGGCAATTTCTTGCAATGGGTCAATAGCAGTCGAGCTTGTTGTTCCAATATTTGCCATTACGCACAAAGGAACAAGCCCTGCGGCTTTATCTGTCAAAATCATTTTTTCCAACTCAGCAGGTTTCATGGCAAAAGCCTCATCAACAGCTATTTTTTTCAATGATTTTTTGCCAAGTCCTGCAATTTTCAAGGCTTTATCGGCTGATGAATGTGTTTCGGCAGAGCAATAAAAAGTAAAATTTGGCTGGTTTTCAAACCCATTTTCATTAATGGCAAAATTGCTATATTTCTCTCTTGCGGTCAAAATTGCACAAAGCGTAGCAGTAGAAGCAGTATCTTGAATAACGCCATGCCATGTTTTGGGCAAACCACACAAATCAGCTAACCAATTCATCATCATTTCTTCCAATTCGGCAGCCGCAGGCGAAGTTTGCCAAACCATACATTGCGAGGCAAGCGTGGCAGTTAGCATTTCGGCAAGCACAGAAGGCGGACTACTATTGGCTGGGAAATAAGCAAAAAATGTTGGGTGTTGCCAATGTGTCATGTTTGGCACAATTAAGTTTTTGAAATCTGCAAAAATATTTTCAAAAGGCTCACCTTTTTGTGGTGGCACTTCAGGTAATTGCTTATATAACTCGTAGGGTTGAATGTCAGGCGTAACTCTTTGATTTTCAATATTTTCCATGTAATCTGCCATCCATTCGACAAGTTCATGGGCATTTTTGCGGAAGTCTTTTGTGTTCATTTTGTGTTCATTTTGTGGTTATTGTAAGTTTTGTAGTAGTGTTTTGATTGTTTAGAAATGTTGTAAAGATGTCATC
>JAYTNF010000035.1:0-12305 GCA_043748455.1 Cytophagales bacterium | reverse complement strand
CGAATTATTTTGCGAATTATTTTGATTACTCGTAACTTGTTGATTTTGAGATATTTGTTGTTTATTTAATGGCATTTTAGATTTTGCAGGATTCAAATTATATTGAAAACCATTATAAGCCTGTTGCAAAATTGATAGAAATTTAGCAAACTGACCACGCTGAAAATAACGAGCTTTCAACTGAATTTTCCTACCATCATTAGTCAAAATCACGCATCTTGTATCAGGGTGATAGTTCATGCTATGACGAGTTTCGTCATGAATAAGCAATGTTGAAGTTTCGCCTTTGCGAATTGGAGATGCACCACGTCTGCGATTTTTATATTTTTCTATGATTTCTACGCTTTTAATATCGGCAAAATTAATCATAGATTTCTCATCTTTATAACCTGTAACTAAGGACAAATATTGGTCTGTCAATTCTAATTCTTTGAGTTGGTGATTAAAAAATTCTCTGCCTAATGGAATAGAAATAGCAAGAAAACCTATAAAAGATAGCATACTCATGAAGTCTGATAATACAAACATTGCTAAAAATAAGGCAATAGCACCAATAAGCCGACCAATAAAATAATCTTTTATGGGTGCTTTATCTTCCAAACGGTAAAGTATTTGTGGAGTTTCTGGATTGTCTAAAAACATAAAAAAGTTGTAAAGTAAAGTCGTTAGTAATTTTTTTGTAACTTTTCTGTCATTCTGAGCTTGCGAAGAATCTAAATTATGGGGTTTTTACGCAATAACGTCAGATTCTTGCGGATTGCCGCCCACTTAGCTCAGAATGACAGAAAGATATATAAAAAATTTGTTTAAAATAGTTTCTTTTGCAATTTTATGAAAATTTAGGCATATTAACTATATTTTGCAGATTTTCAATATATTTTTTTAATCTTTTTATATCTATATCTTTATCTAAGGTTGTTTTTTGTAATAAAACATCTGCAAAATGTTGCGAATAATAGGGAATTAAAGACACACCTTTTGCACCAAACCCATTAAAAATCATCACATTTTCATGTTTAAAATGATGTCCAATAAGAGGTTTTCTATCAATAGTTGCAGGTCTTATTCCTGCTACTTGTTTAATAATTTTATATGGTAAACGTGTTAATTTTTCTAACTTTTCTACCAATTCCTTACGTGCATGTTCTGTCGGATTTTCGTCTAAATTATCCCATTCGTATGTTGCACCAACTTTGTAAAAAGTAGCATTTCCATCTTTCAAATCATTAGGCATTGGCAAAATCCAGCAACCACGATTAATAATAGTTTCATAACTTCCGCCTTCAAATGTTACATATAATATTTCTCCTTTGGCAGAAGCAAACGGTAAAAATGACCAAAATGGGCTTTGAGAATCTTTCCAACCTCTACAAAAAATGATTTTGTCAGCAGTCAAATCACAATTAAAATCACAATAGTGAATAATATTTTGTTCTATAACAAGTTGATTTTCAATAAATTCTGTTTCTATAAAAGCATTATTTTTGAGTAAATATTCTTTTATGGCTTCTATATAAACTGTTGTGTTCAGAAAACCAGATTTTTTAATACTGATACCACCAAATTGATTATAAATTATGTCGTCAAATTTATGTGCATCAATACTTCTGTCAATATAACTTTGATAAGCAATATCACTACTTTCTGAGAGATGCAAATTTTGTTTTTCTATGGAATCGAAAGGTCTGTAAATTGGCAATTCGTGCAAAAAATTTGCATCTAATAAAATTTCAGCATCTTTATAAAATTTAAAAAGATGCTCAAATAGTACATCTGCATTTGCTGTTTTTACAAACTTATTTCCTGTAATTGCATTGAATAATCCTGCGGCAACTCTTGAAGAACTTTTTGGATATTGGTTGTCCAAAACCATCACTTTTTTGCCTTCTTTCACTAACTGAAAAGCCAATGTAGCACCTGCAAGTCCTTGACCTATAATGAGAAAATCGTAATGCATGTATGTTGTAAATAAACTTTTGAGAAAGTCTTTTTGAGATTAAAAACAAAATTTTGTCATTCTGAGCTTGCGAAGAATCTGAAATATTATGTCAAATACGCCAGATTCTTGCGAAATGTCGCACCAGCAAGCTCAGAATGACAAAAAATAAATAAAATGTTCAGTATCAAATTTTATAAGTCGTCTTACTGATTTAAAACTCTTTTTACAGCTTCGGCAGCTTGAATTAATTTACCTGTTTGTGTCGTATTTTGTGTATCAATGCCACTATTTTTCAAAATATTATAAGCCTCAGAAGTTGTCAAATTTGGGTTCAAAGATTTCATAACTCCCAATAAACCAGCCACATACGGAGTTGCCATAGAAGTTCCGTTCATATATTGGTAGCTATTATTTGGTGTTGTAGAATAAATATTTACACCAGGTGCTGCAATTCCCATAGCTACATTATTGATGTAATTTGAAAATTCTGCTTTGTTATTATTTTCGTCAATAGCCGAAACTGTTATCACACCTGCTGCATTTGCAGGACAATAATCTGCTGCATCATCATCAGAATTTCCTGCTGCCACAACCACAATAGCACCTGCTCTGTTTGCATATTCAACAGCTTCAGTATAGGCTGCTTGTCTTTCGCCATTTGACATGCCACCCAAAGACATAGAAATTACGTCTGCTCCTGCGTCTGCTGCCTCAATAATTCCGTCAATAATGCCTTCTTGTGTGCCACCTCCATTGTCATTTAATACTTTAATGCTTGTTACAAGCACAAAATTTGTATTTGGTGAGAAAGATGCAATGCCTTTTTCATTATTTGAAACTGCCGCCGCAATTCCCGCACAATGTGTGCCATGACCAACTTTGTCTGAATTATAAGAAGGATTTGTCGAGAAAAACACACCTTGCAAATCTTCATGTTTGCCATCAACACCTGTATCTAAAATGTAAATTTTTGCAACTTTTTGAGGTTTCATGCCATTCAAAAGTGCGTGTAAATCTTTGACATTCATATTGTTAAATCCCCACAAATTGCCAACATGCTCGTCATTTGTTAATTGGTTTGGGTTTTTGCGGTTTGGATTTTTAGAAATAATTGGTGTTGTTTGCACAATGTCGTTAATTTCTACTGACAAAACTCCTTCTACTGCTCTTAGATTTTCTACAATTTTGTTCAAGTCTGTTTCCAAATTATTAGGAACATTTACTTTATAAAAATTTTCCAAATTTGTATATTCTTTGTGTTGCAAATGTGGGAATGCAGGTTCTATGTTCCCATGATAAGTTCCTATAATTTTAAAATTTAACAGCAATAATAATGCTGTGTTATCTTTACTATCTGCTAATTCTATTAAAATTTCTGAATATGCGTCCCCCGTTTTGTTTGAATATGTGTCCTCCGTTTTGTCTGAACCTGCATCTATTATTATAGTTCTTGGTTTTCCAGACGAAAATATTTCACTATATTTGCTAAAACCTCTGTCATCTAAACTTTGTACCAAAACACCGAAATAAAAAACTCTTACAGCAATTCCGACTGTTAAAGCCAAGCCCACAAAAATATTTGACCTTGTTACAAATTTATTGAAAACCAAAACAAGTAGTGCAAAAACCATTAAGTCTCGTGGCAATAATAAAATAATTTTATACCACCAACCGCCATCGCCGAGCAAAAAAGTCAGCACATACATCGCCAAACCTATCAAGAAACTTCCTGAAAAAATAGATTTTATCGAATTTTCACGTTCTTTGAAAAAGAACCAAGCTATTGCACTGCTCAAAACAGTCAAATAGCTAATTGCATACAGATAATTTAACATGATATTTATTTAGTTATTAAGTTAGTATAAATTTTAAGTAGTGCGTAGCTCTTGCTACGCATGGTTTTACAATGATACAAAGATTTTGTTAGACTTTCAAACGTAAAAATGTTAATCTTAGTTGTAATTACTTGTAATTTTAGGAATTTATGGTAAATTTCCAAAAAATATAACTTCGACATGAATATAAGCAATTTCAAATTACATTTTCAAATATTTTTCACTTTTTTGTGTATCATTTTTTCTTTGACAAGTTTTGCACAAACTCCAAAAAATAACCCAAATAATAGCAAAACAACACAAATTGCAACCATAAAAGGTACAATTACTGACGAAATGGGCAAACCATTAGAATTGGCAAATATCACAATTTTAGGCACATCAAAAGGAACAACTACTGATGTCAAAGGTAATTTTATTTTGCAAGTAACTGCAAATCAGAAACTTACGATTGTTATTAAACATATTGCATATAAAGAAGAACGGAAAATTTTGCAGCTAAAACCAAACGAAATATATGTATTAAATCTGCAAATTACTGAAAAAATTGCAGATTTAGAATCTGTCGAAGTTACAAATAAAGATGAAAAACGTACAGAAGTTAGTGTAATTACGATTAATCCTATTAAAATTAAAGAAATTCCCACGCCTTTTGGTGATGTGATGGATATTGTAAAAGTTATTGGTTTGGGCGTTGTTACAAATACAGAACTAAGTTCAGCTTATTCTGTGCGTGGAGGAAGTTTTGATGAAAACTTAGTTTATGTCAATAATATGGAGGTTTATCGACCTTTTTTGGTTAGTAATGGGCAGCAAGAAGGACTAAGTTTTCCCAATCCAGACTTAATAAAAGACATAAAATTTTCGGCAGGAGGCTGGCAGGCGAAATATGGTGACAAACTTTCATCAGTTTTGAATATTGAATATAAAACGCCGACAAAATTTGCAGCTTCGGCTTCGGGTTCTTTGCTGGGTTATACTGCACACGTTGAAGGTGCTACAAAAAACCAAAGGTTAAGTTTTTTAACAGGAATTAGGCATAAATCTGCTCGTTATTTGTTCAATACTTTTGATACACAAGGCTCGTATTTACCAAAATTTACGGATATTCAAGGCTTAATTACGTACAGATTAAGCAAAAAGATGGCAACAGATAATCCATCAAGTAAGGCAAATGAAGCCAAAACTACTTTTACTATATTGTTTAATTATGCACAAAATCGGTATCAAGTCATTCCACAGTCAAGACGCAGCGAATTTGGTACATTTTTTCAAGCCCTGACCTTATTTGTGGCTTTTGATGGACAAGAAAATATGAATTATGATACTTGGCAAGGTTCTATGCGACTGACACACCATTTTTCAGATAAATTAACAAGTAATTTGATAGTTTCAGGCGTTGATACCCAAGAAAGGGAATATACAAATACCGAAGGTGCATATCGTTTGAGTGATATTAACACAAATATAGGTAAAAATAGCGGAGACAGCAGAGAAGGTACAATTAGAGGCGAAGGAAAATTATTTGATTATCGGCGTAATGCCTTGAATGCCAATATTTTATCGGCAGAAAGTCGCAATGAATATCGCCAAAATCAGAACAATGTTATGGAATTTGGAGCAAAATATGTGAGTGAAATCATTAACGACAATTTGAATGAATATAGTTTTACAGATTCTGCCGATTATACCAAAATTACAAACCGAATTTCAACGACTAATAACCTGAATACCAACCGTTTATCGGGTTATGTTCAACAAACACATCATATCAAACAACATAGTTTAACATACGGATTTCGCCTAAATTATTGGGATTTTAGCAAGCAAACTTTATTTAGTCCACGTGTGCAATATTCCATAAAACCTAATTGGAAACGTGATATTGTTTTTAATGCTGCGGTAGGTTATTATCAACAACCACCATTTTATAGGGAATTGCGAAATTATCAAGGTGTGATTAACAAAGATTTAAAAGCACAAACTTCTGTTCATATTATTGGTGGAATGAGTTGGGATTTTGAATATTGGGGCAGACCTTTTCGTTTAATTAGCGAAACATATTATAAATATTTGACAAATGTAATTCCTTATGATGTTGATAATGTGCGACTTAGGTATTATGCAGTCAATAATGCGGAGGCTTTTACTGCGGGTATTGACACTCGACTCAGTGGCGAATTTATCAAGGGAACTGACTCGTGGATTGGGCTAAGTTTTATGACTGCACAAGAAAAAGTGGCTGGTGATAGTCGTGGTTTTATTCGCCGTCCTGTCGACCAATGTATGACAATTACGCTAAATTTTGAAGACCATTTGCCCAAAAATCCTACTGTGCGTATGAATATGCGTATGTTATATGGAACAGGTTTGCCTTTTGGTGTGCCAAATCAACCAAATAAACGTGCAGTGCTTGATGGACAAGTGTATTGGCGTGTGGATATTGGTTTTTCGAAGATTATGTATATCAAAGGCAATAAAAATCGCAGTGTTTGGTTAGGCTTGGAGGTGTTAAATTTATTAGCAAATAACAATGTGATTTCTTATTTGTGGATAAAAGATTATGCAGACAATAGTTATGCTATTCCAAATGGACTTTCACAACGGTTTTTGAATTTGAGGGCAATTGTGAGGTTGAATTAGAAGTATGGTGCGTGTCTATTTTACGGATACATAAGTAATAAGAGTTTATATATTTTATTCTTTTGTCATTATGAGCTTAGAAGAATCTGAATTATTGCAATTTTAATGTAATCACATCTGATTCTTCCCAAGCTCATAATGACAAATTAAACAAATCAACCAAACTATAAAATAATAGGACATTTTCTTGGAAAGATATTCTAAATTAATTCAATTAATTACTAGCTTTGCAAAAACCTATTTAACTTTTTAGAATTTCAATAGGTTTATTACATTTTATCCAAAATTATGTCATTCGAAAAACTTCAAGTAATTGAACCTATCCTCAAAGCATTGCTTGCCGAAGGATATACAAAACCAACTCCAATACAAGAACAATCTATTCCAATAATTCTACAACGCAAAGATTTATTAGGTTGTGCTCAAACAGGTACAGGAAAAACTGCTGCTTTTGCTATTCCTATTTTGCAAATTTTACATACAGAAAACCCTAATAATAAACACAAAAGAAGTATTAAAACCCTAATTCTTACGCCTACTCGTGAGCTTGCTATTCAAATTAATGATAGTTTCGCATCTTATGGCAAATATTTGGGTTTAAAACATACAGTTGTTTTTGGTGGTGTTTCGCAAAACCCACAAGTTATGGCTTTGAGAAACGGCGTTGATATTTTGATAGCTACGCCAGGTCGTCTATTAGATTTAATGAGTCAAGGACAAGTAAATCTAACACAATTAAGTATTTTTGTGCTTGATGAAGCCGACCGTATGCTTGACATGGGCTTTATTAATGATGTGCAAAAAATTATTACGAAGTTACCTCCCAAAAGACAAACTTTGTTTTTCTCGGCAACCATGCCACCAATTATTCAAAAATTGGCTGATACCATTTTAAACCGTCCTGAAAAAGTACAAGTTGCTGTCATTTCTTCAACGGCTGATACTGTAAAACAAGCTGTATATTTTGTAGATGCACCACAGAAAAAAGCCTTATTAGCACATATTTTAAAAGACCGCAGTATTGCGTCTGCCTTAGTTTTTACACGCACAAAACATGGAGCAGATAAAGTAGTGAAAGAACTTGCTAAAATTGGTATTTATTCAGAGGCAATTCATGGCAATAAATCACAAAATCATAGACAAAATGCCCTTAATAAGTTCAAAAGCCGCCAAATTCGTGTATTAGTTGCCACAGATATTGCGGCAAGAGGTATAGATATTGACGAACTTTCTCATGTAATTAATTACGAACTTCCCAACACGCCAGAAACTTATGTACATAGAATTGGTAGAACAGGTCGTGCAGGTTTGAGTGGTATTGCACTTTCGTTTTGTGATATTGAGGAGAAGGAATATTTGCGAGATATTCAAAAACTTATTGTAAAACAGATTCCTGTTATTGATAATCACCCTTTTCCAATGACAAATTTTCATATTGCAGAGAAAGTAAAAGTAAAACAAAGACCTCCACGCACCCAGACAAGTGGTCGTGAAAGTGGTAATAGTTCACGTAATGCAAGTTCATCATCAAGTTCATCTCGCAATTCGGGTTCTTCAAGTTCATCGGGTTCTTCAAAATCATACAGCACTAATAGAAATAAATCATCTTTGAGTAGTAGAAATAAAAAAGATTAGTAATTTTTTGCAATAATTTGTAACTATTTGATATACAAGAGATTAACAAAATTTTATTAACTCAAAATTGCTTTTAAGCCCGTTAGGACTGTTATCTTTGTAGAAAATATATCAGAATAAGTGTTAAAAACTCCTTTAGGAGTGAAATCTAAACGTCAAAGATTGCACTCCAAGGAGTTTTGATGGAAATATGTATTTTTTCTACAAAGATTACAGTCCTAACGGACTTAAAAGCAATTTTGAGTTAATATTTCATAAATAATATTTCATATTTATTATAATGAACATTTTAGATAAAATTAATGCCCATAAAAAGATAGAAGTTGCTAAACGCAAAGCTGCAACCTCTATCAAAAATTTGCAGGAAGATGCTACTTACAAAGCAAATTATCAACGAGTTTGTTATTCTTTAAAACAGTCTATTTTGTCAGGTAGTGGAATTATTGCGGAATTTAAACGAAAATCTCCTTCAAAAGGCATTATTAATGGCACTGCAAAGGTAGAAATTGTAACCGTTGGCTATAAAAATGCGGGTGCTTCTGGTTTATCTGTTTTAACAGATACCGAATTTTTTGGTGGAACTTACGAGGATTTGCACATAGCACGCCAACATAATGATATTCCTATTTTGCGAAAAGATTTTATGATAGATGCTTATCAAATTCATGAAGCAAAAGCTATGGGTGCAGACGTGATTTTGCTCATTGCCGCAAGTTTAATACCTACTGATATTAAAGAATTTACGAATATTGCTCATGATTTAGGTTTAGAAGTATTGTTAGAAGTGCATGACGAAACAGAACTTTTGCAAAACTTAGCAACAAATGTTGATTTGATTGGAGTGAATAATCGTAGTTTAAAAACTTTTGAGGTTAGTCTTGACGTTTCTGTTCAATTATCCAAATTAATTCCCAAAGATAAAATTGCTATTGCAGAAAGTGGTATTGGCAGTGTTCAAGACATGGAATATTTGAAAGGCTATGGTTATAAAGGTTTTTTAATTGGTGAAAGTTTTATGAAAACAGAATTTCCTCATAAAACTTTGGAGGCTTTTTTGGCTTTATAACCCAAGATTACAAATATACTACAAATACTATATAAAAAAACTATCGGCAGGGCTAGAAAGCCACTGCCGAAGTAAAAACAATAATTTTATAGCTAATTAATAGCTACTTTTTATTTTTGCAATATCTTTAATACGTTTCAATGCAATTTCCATTGCCACTTCTTGAGCATTTTTGCCTTCTTTCATCGAGATATCTAACACATTGAATACCTTGTCATACAAACTTTCTACTTGTTGTGTTGACCATGCTTGGTTATAACTTCCACTTACTTCCGTTGCGATATTTATTACACCACCTGCATTAATCAAGAAATCAGGTGCATAAATAATGCCTTTTTCTAAGCAAATTTTGCCATGTTTTTTCTCGTCTTTCAACTGATTATTTGCACAACCTGCAATAATTTGGCATTTTAATCTATCAATAGTATTATCATTAACGGTTGCACCCAAAGCACATGGAGAATAAATATCAACATTCAAATCATAAATTTCGTCTAAGCCTACAACATCAACATTATATTTTTGAGAAACAGCTTTAAGTCTGTCCTCATAAACATCTGAAATATATACTTTTGCACCTTCTTTTGTCAAGTGTTCCACTATGTATTCCCCAACATGACCAACCCCTTGCACAGAAACAACTTTACCTGCCAAACTATCATTTCCGTATGCTTTTTTTGCTGCTGCTTTCATACCCATATATACGCCTAAGGCAGTAAAAGGCGAAGGGTCTCCACTACCACCTTTGCTTTCTGGCAATCCGCAAACATGTTTTGTTTCGTTAGAAATCACGTCCATATCTTTCGATGTCATACCAACATCTTCGGCAGTAATATATTTTCCGTTCAAATTGCGAACAAATTTACCAAACAAACGCAACATTGCCTCGGATTTATACTTACGAGCATCACCAATAATTACAGCTTTACCACCACCAAGATTTAAACCAGCTATGGAATTTTTAAAAGTCATGCCTCTTGACAAACGTAAAACATCATTAAGAGCATCGGCTTCGGACTTATACATCCACATGCGAGTTCCTCCGAGTGCAGGACCTAAAACAGTGTTATGAATGCCAATAATGGCACGTAAACCTGTATCAGGGTCATTACAAAATACAACTTGTTCGTGTCCGAGTTCATCTAACTGGTCAAATACCGAGATGGTTTGCGGCTCTAAAACGTCTGCTAACATGATTTTGTTGTTTAAGTAGTTGGATATTGGTTAAGAAATTAACTAAAAATTCTTTATTAAATGGACTGTTTTTGAATTTAACGCAAAGGTACAAAAAATTGTTCATAACTACCAAAAAAGTTACTATGTTATTATTGATTTATATAACTCTGTTTTATTGAAAATAAGATTCTTACAATAAGCTTCTTAAGAAAGTCTTTTAAAGCTTTTTCTAGAAGTCTAATTATATTTTTTTATTTTTGTTGTATATCTAATACTTTTCATATTTTTACACTCAGATTTATAATTAGTTTTATACCTTTTACTTATTTTTTATTTTTTATTTTTTCTATAAATTTTATATCAGCTATGCTTAATAAACTTTATTGCTTACTTTTTTTATTTTTTGGAATTTTTTATAGTTCCATCTCATATTCCCAAGAATTAGGTCGTCCTTTTGTTCGCAATTATGAGCCGAAATCATACAATGCCCACGTACAAAATTGGTCTATTGTCCAAGACAAACGTGGAATTATGTATTTTGGTAATGGTGATGGTTTGATGGAATATGACGGTGCTGGGTTTCGCCTATTAGAAATGCCCGAAAAAACTACCATTAGAAGTATGGCAACAGATGCTTATGGCGTAATCTATGTAGGTGGCACAGGACATTTTGGCTATATAAAAATAGATAGCACAGGAAAAACGGTTTTTGTAGATTTAGCAGCAAACTTATCCCCTAATGACAAAAAATTTACCGAAGTTTACGAAATAGTAACAACTCCTGATGGTGTGTTCTTTCGCACCTCAAAAAAACTTTTTAGGGTAAATAAAAATAAAAAAGTTATCGTTTGGGACAATAGCAAAAATTTTTCGACACCTTTTAGCCTAAAAGATAAGTTTTTTGTTAGACGTGCAGGCTCTGGCTTGTTAATGTTTGACAAAGACAGTTTAGTAAAAGCACAAAGTGCAGGTGTTCTTAGACAGTTTACCCCTATGGCTTACACACCCTTAGAGTCAAAGGAGGAAATTTATTTAGCTTCAAGAAAATTTCCAACAACTATTGGAGATTATAGCGGATTATTGGTTTATAGCCCATTTAAACCTTACAAAGACACAACACATATACGAAAAATTGTTACCGAAGTAGATAGTTTTATTATTAATAATGGAGTTTATGGTATGGAATTGCTTAAAAATAAAAATTTATTATTAGCTTCGAGTAAAGAAGGTGCAGTACTCATAGCACCAAATGGCAAACTTTTACAAGAAATTAATCAAGCAAAAACAGGTTTGCAAAATGACGCTATTTATAAAATTTTTACAGACCGACAAAATGCAACTTGGTTTGCTATGAACAAAGGTATTGCAAGATTAGAATTACAAAATCCAATAAGTTTTTGGAGTGAAGCAAATTCTGGCCTCAAAGGTACTCCCGAAGCCATTATCAAACACAAAGGCATTGTTTATATCAACACACATTCTGGAATTTTCTATATTGACAAGCAAAATAACATAGTTCGTATTCAACCTTTTGCCGAACAATGTTGGACTCTTTGCAATTTTGTTACTGACAAAAATGATACTTTATTATTGGCTGGAACTTCATCGGGCTTGTATGAAATCAAAGATTTTAAGGTTGTACCTAATAACGTAATTTATAACAAAGAACTAAAATTAGCAAGAAGTGTGGTTTTTGAAATGTACCAATCTAAAAGGAAGCCAAATACTTTATTAGCGGGTTTAGGCGAAAGTTTTGCATTGGTAGTTTATGAAAATGGAAAATGGTTGGTAAAATCAGTAGTAAATAATTTAGTTGATGATTTTCGTTCTATTGCAGAAGATAGTCAAGGTAATATTTGGCTAACGGCTTTTCGTGGGGGAATTTACAAAATTGTACCTAACGAAAATGATTTTTCAAATCCTAAATCTATTGCACATTATACAGAAAAAGATGGAATTCCTTCATTAAAAAATCCTTTGGTGTATCAAATAGCCCCCCAACCCCCGAAGG
>JAYTNF010000034.1:0-2055 GCA_043748455.1 Cytophagales bacterium | reverse complement strand
TAACTTAAAACTAAGCACTTAAAACTAAAAACTCAACTAACTGTTTTACTGCTAAAGCACGATGACTAATTTCATTCTTTTCTGTTGCTGACATCTCTGCAAAAGTTTTGTCATAACCATCTGGAATAAATAATGGGTCATAACCAAAGCCATTTATACCACGTAATTCATTGATAATTTTACCTTTTACAACTCCATTAAATTGGTGTATGTTATTATTGATTATCAGCGTAATACAAGTTCGAAATTGTGCATTGCGGTTGTCAATTCCTGTTAAATTTTTGAGTAATAACACATTGTTAGCTGCATAATTTTTGGCTTCACCCGCATAAAACGCAGAGTTTACACCAGGTTCTCCATTCAGTGTTTCAACTTCTAAGCCACTATCATCAGCAAAACAAGTTATTGCGAAATTATCGTAAACAAAACGGGCTTTTTGTAGCGAATTAGCCTCAAAAGTATTACCATCTTCAGCTAATTCCTGCTCATAACCCAAATCAGATAAACAAACTAATTCAAATGTTTCAGCCAAAATAGTTTTTATTTCTTTGAGTTTATTACGATTTTGTGTTGCAAAACAAATTTTCATAACTGTAATTTTAGAATTTAAGTGTTTTTAAATATTTTGTAAATATTTATTGTAAAATTTGCATAACTATTGAATTTTATTTTATATTTGCAAAGATATTCAAAGTTTTTACCTTTACAGAAATATAATTGCAAAACCTGTCAATAAAATGCAAAAATTAAATAGGTTTATGTAAATTGCATTAAATGTACCACAAACTTTAGTCTGTAGGTTTGCATAAATTTAGGTATATCTTATTATTATAGTTTTTTATAAAAGCCCACAGGCTAAAGCCTATGGTACATTCATATTAGTTACTAAAAATCTCTAAACATAAAATAGCAACATGGCAAAAGTAAAATCAGAAGTTCTTAGTGTAGCCACTGACAACCGAGAAAAATCAGAAAAATTGAAAATGTTGGAACTAACTTTGGCAAAGTTAGATAAAACATATGGAAAAGGTACTGTAATGCGACTCAATGAGGACAAAATCGATGAAGTTCCTGCAATTTCAACAGGTTCTTTGGGTTTAGATATAGCTCTTGGAGTTGGAGGTTTGCCACGTGGTCGGGTTATTGAAATTTATGGACCTGAGTCTTCTGGTAAAACAACTTTGACCTTACATTGTATTGCAGAAGCACAAAAAGCAGGTGGCTTGGCAGCTTTTATTGATGCTGAACACGCATTTGATAGGGTTTATGCTGAAAAATTGGGTATTGATATGGAAAATTTGTTTGTTTCGCAACCTGATAATGGCGAACAAGCATTAGATATTGCTGAACATTTAATCCGTTCTGGGGCTATTGATATTATTGTTATTGACTCTGTAGCTGCACTTGTGCCAAGAGCAGAATTAGAAGGAGACATGGGAGACAGCAAAATGGGCTTGCAAGCACGTTTAATGTCGCAGGCTTTGCGTAAATTGGCAGGTGCAATTAATAAGACAAATTGTTGTTGCATTTTTATCAACCAATTACGTGATAAAATTGGCGTTATGTTTGGTAGTCCAGAAACTACAACGGGTGGTAATGCCTTAAAATATTATGCTTCTGTTCGTTTAGATATTCGCAGAATTGGTGCTATTAAAGACGGAAATGATGCACCTGTGGGAAACAGAACTCGTGTGAAAGTGCAAAAAAACAAAGTTGCACCACCTTTCAAACAAGTTGAATTTGATATTATGTATGGCGAAGGAATTTCGAAGGCTGGCGAAATTATTGATATGGCTTCGGAAGCGGAAATTGTGAAAAAAGCTGGTTCTTGGTTTTCTTACAATGGTAATAAATTAGGACAAGGTCGTGATTCTGTGAAAAATATTATTCACGATAATCCCGAATTAATGGACGAATTGGAAGCTAAAATCAAAGAATTTTATAAGAAAAAAGTTGTTGCTCGTGTAGAAGTTGAGGAAGAAGAATAGGTTTGAGAATATAAGGTTTAAAAATCTGTCATTCTGAGCTAAGTGGGCGGCAATCCGCAAGAATCTG
>JAYTNF010000033.1:0-6203 GCA_043748455.1 Cytophagales bacterium | reverse complement strand
GCTAATTACTTGATTATCAATTAATTATATTTTTTTAGTTCCGTTAGGAACGACATATTTATAGCAAAAGTAAGCACCGACTCCCCCAAAGTGCCGTAGCAGTTCCACTGCGGGCAAAATATGTCGTGCCTAAGGCACTTTGGGAGGAAGAGTATACGTTTGCTATAAATATTTCGTGCCTAAGGGCACTAAAAAAGACTTTCTTAGCTTAATAGCATTGGACTTTAGTCTGTGATTTTCTAAAATTACAATTTGGAAAACCATTAAAAACACTTATTTTTAGTGAGTTCATTGTAAATTTTACTAATCAAAGTTATGATAAAATCACAGACTAAAGTCTGTGGTACATTTTACGCAACTTACATTAAGTATTGTGAATGATGTTGCATCATAGTTCTCTGTAATTGCTGTGTAAAAAAATTAGTCTAGCTAAAATAACATTTTTTTTAAAAAAATGTTATTTTTACATTTTATTATAATCTTACTAACTTAAAATTTTATTAACTTAGACATGGCAAAAACTAAATCTAATCGTTGGTTATATATCGGCGGTGGCATAACTATTTTATTTATCATTGTTGCCCTTATTGCCAAATCAAAAGGCTGGATAGGTGGCGTAAAAGAAACAGAAGTCATTACAGCAAAGGCAAAAATGGTTTCTATTACTGAAAAAGTGAGTGCATCAGGCAAAATTCAACCCGAAGTAGAAGTAAAATTGGCTTCTGACGTTTCTGGTGAAATTCGTGAATTGTGGATAAAAGAAGGTGATTCTGTTCAAAAAGGACAGCTATTGCTCAAAGTTCGTCCCGACAACTATCAATCTATTGTTACAAGAACTTCTGCGACTCTGAATAGCCAAAAAGCAAATCTTTCTCAAACAACTGCACGCCTTGACCAATCTAAGGCACAAGTAGAACGGACAAAAAATGAATATGAAAGGGTGCAAAAACTATTTGCAGCAAAAGTTGCTTCGCAATCTGAACTCGAAGTTGCCTTAGCAAATTACACATCTTCACAAGCCGATTTTAATGCCTCAAAAGAAACTATTGAATCATCTAAATATGTTGTGCAAAGTGCTGCTGCATCATTGAAAGAAGCCCAAGAAAATTTGGCTTTGACCATGATTTCTGCACCAATGTCGGGGATTGTATCAAGATTAGTAGTTAAAAAAGGAGAAAGAGTTGTAGGAACAGTACAAATGGCAGGAACAGAAATGTTGCGTATTGCAGATTTGAGTGTCATGGAAGTAAGAGTTGATGTAAACGAAAACGATATTATTCGAGTAAAAATCGGAGACACAGCCATTGTAGATGTTGATGCTTATTCATACACAGGCAAAAAATTTAAGGGAATTGTAACTGCCATTGCCAACTCAGCCAAAGAATCTGCAATGAGTTCTGCAACTGATGGTGTAACAGAGTTTGAAGTGAAAATTAGGATTTTGTACCAATCTTATGAAGATTTACTCAAAAAATCAAAACAAGTTTCGCCATTCAGACCAGGGATGACTGCAAGTGTAGAAATACTTACACAACGTAAAGATAATATTTTGGCTGTTCCATTATCGGCTGTAACCACTCGTAATCCTAAACTTATAGATGAAGATGGGAAAGAGAAAGAAGAGCAAAATTCTGAAAATCAGCAAGATAGCAAAGATAATAAGGAAAATAAAAAAGCTGAAACTACAAATGAATTGAAAGAAGTTGTTTTTGTGATGCGAAATGGCGAAGCAAAAATGATAGAAGTGAAAACAGGAATCAGTGATTTTGATAATATTGAAATTTTGTCAGGCTTGCAAGATGGTGATGAAGTAATTACGGCACCATTTCAAGCTGTTTCTAAACAACTGAAAGATGGCACAAAAGTAAAAATTAAAGAATTAGATAAGAAAAAGAAAAAAGCAGAGTAAAAGTCAAATAAAAATCTTTTAGACTTTCCAATAAAACAAAGTAAGAAAACAAACTTATCAACCCTTAAAACTTGGTAAGTTTTGTCTTGAAATATTTTGTGGCAATAAAAATTTGACTAAAAATTATTTGTTTACAAAAAACTTTCATTTATCGTTTATTCTTTATAGCTTAGCATATAAATAGATGTATCAAAATGAATAAACTTGCCGAATTAAAGACTTTTTTAGCAACTCCCAAAAAAATAGTCATTACTACCCACCAAAAACCAGATGCTGATGCTCTTGGTTCTTCGTTAGGTATGTCAGGATATTTAAAAAAATTAAATCACAGTGTAAAAATTATTACGCCAACAGATTATCCTTCTTTCCTTTTTTGGATGCCTGGAAATGAGGAAGTTTTGGTTTATGATGAGAAAAAGACACATAAATTATCAAAAAAATACTTTTTAGAGGCTGACCTCATCATTTCTCTCGATTTTTCAGACCTCAAACGCATAGCACCCTTAGACCAATTAGTAAATAATTCGTCTGCAAAACGTCTGATGCTCGACCACCATATTGGTAATACAAATTTCTCTGAATTTCAATTATGGAAAGTTGAAGCTGCTGCAACTTGCGAATTGGTTTATGATTTTATTTGTTTAATGGAACATAAACATCTTATTGATAAAAATATTGCGGAGTGTATTTATTCAGGAATTGTTACAGACACAGGCTCTTTTAAATACGATAGTACAAGTGCAGAGTTGCACCGCAAAGTAGCCAATTTAATTGATTTAGGTCTAGAAATTAACAAAATTCATCGACTTATTTATGATAATAATACCGAAGAAAGATTGAGGTTTCTAGGCTTTGCATTGTCCGAAAAACTTACCATTCTTCCACAATACAAAACAGCTTATTTTGCTTTAAGTTTGGAAGAACAAAAAAGATTTAATACACAAACAGGTGATACTGAGGGACTTGTAAATTATGCTTTGTCAATATCAGGTATCCGAATGGCTACAATTTTGATAGAAAAATATGATGGAACTGTTAAAATGTCATTTCGTTCTTTTGGTACATTGGCAGTGAATGAAATTGCTTCTAAACATTTTAGTGGTGGTGGACATAAAAATGCTGCGGGTGGGAAATCTGAACTTTCTTTGGCTGCAACAGAACAGAAATTTTTGCAGGTTTTGAAAGAATATGAAATGACATTAAATAACTAATGTAAATTGCCAAACATATCTAAAAAAGACGTTATAAATGTCATCTTTTAAATGGTGCGATATTTCGCTAGATGACATTTATAACGTCTTTTTTGGATACATTCAGACAAGTTTTTACAAAAAATTGCTACTATTTATCCTCTGGCTCCTCAGTGTCTATAACTTCTGGCACCTCAGCATCTTCGCTATCTCCTAATTTTTTCAACTCTGACATGGCAGCATATTTAAAAGAACCATAAACAGCTTTTTTGAAAGAAGTATCTGCTAACTTTGAATTTCCTGCTTTGCCATATACCAAACCCAATGCAAAATTAAGTTGTGCTTTTGTTTCTTGGTCTAACCCTGGGTATTTCAGCGTATTATTTAGCAATTCAATAGATTCTGTATTTTTATTTTGGCGAGAAAGAGCCAATGCTTTGATAAACATTGAGTTATAATTATTAGGATTAATTTTTATTACCTCGTCTGCTGCTATTACTGCATCAGGAAACTTACCTGCTTCAAATAACATTTCTGCCAACTCACTAAAAAGTAGTCCTCTTTTTACAGGGTCTCTTTCAGATTCTATACCCATTTGTTTTGCTTTTACAACAGCTGATTTATCAGTTTTAGAAAGTGCTATTTTCGTCAATAATTCATGGGCTGCTGAAAAGTCTTTTTTCATTTTAAGAGCTGTTTCTAATAATTCTTTACTTTCGTCCATTTCAAATATTTTGAAATAAGAATTTGCCAAAGTTTGGAAATATTGTGGACTCATTTCTAAAATAAATCTTTTGTAAGGGCCATAATTAGCTTTTGCAAAGGCAACATTGGCATCATCATATTTTTCTAATTTGTAACAAGCCAGACCTAATTCAAAGAAATATTTTGCATAAACTTTTGGGTCGTCCATTTTCAAGGCAGGAGAAGTTGTAGCTTTTAAGGCACTTGTTTTCGCAGCTTCGTATTTGCCTGTTGTGTTATTGAAACGTGAGTCAAAATATAGCACATCTAAATTATCTGGAGCAACTTGTTTTGCATCATTAATATGATTTCCAGCCTCATTAAACTTCTTCATTTGAGCCATAACCTTAATAATATTAAGTTTATATTCTGCTTTTTTCTGAGCATCAGGCTCATATTTGAAAGCTTCATCAAATTGCTTAACAGCCTCTGCTAATTTATTTTTCTTTTTATAAAGTAAACCTAATGCTTTATGACTTTCTACATATTCTTTTTTAAGTTGCACTGTCTTTTCAAAGCACATAATGGCATTATCTTGGTCTTTCATATTTAGATAAGTTTTACCTTTTCTAAACATATACTCAGCATTAGTAGGCTCAAGTTTAATAGCTTTGTCATATTCAGCTATAGCACCCGCAAAATTTCCTGCACCTTTAAGAGTTTCAGCCTGAACAATGTGAGTAAGACCTTCTTGAGCATATACAGCCGAAAAACTTGTCATACCAAAAACAAGGGCGGCGGAAAATAGTCGACGTATCATAATATATAATTTTGGTGTAAATTTTATGAATTTAAGAATTGTTATCTTAAAAATTGGTTTAAATATAATTTACTTTGCATTTTTGCATTGGCATAGTGCATACTATTTATGCAACATAAAATCAACTTATTTGTTAGACAATATTTATAATATTGCAAAATACTAAGCAGCTAAGTTCTACTGTCTGTATTTTATGTTTGTTATAAAATATTGTGTAAATTGCAGAAACATTACAAGTAAAACAAAAATTATTGCAACAATAATATGTAATAATATGACAAATTTATGTTTTTTCTTACAGACTTACAATAAGATTGCAATAATAAAGCCTAATAATTTATCAAGCATTGAAAAAGACAATTATTACAACCAAAGACCTTAACAAATTCTATTATGAACCTGTTACTTTTCAGGTTTTGAAAGATATGAATTTGAGTATTTATGAAGGCGAATTTATATCTATTGTTGGGGCTTCGGGCAGTGGAAAATCTACATTGCTTTACACACTTTCAACCTTAGATGCAGATTATAAAGGCAATATTTGGTTTGAAGGTGTAGATATTAAAAGTTTGAATAATAATGAAATAGCTGATTTAAGGAATAAAAAGATAGGTTTTGTCTTCCAATTTCATTATTTATTACCTGAATTTACGGTTTTGGAGAATGTGATGATGCCTGCCATGAGACAAAAAAATATGGATATGGAGGAAATGGAACAAAAGGCTTTTGATAAGCTAAAATTATTTGATATGCACACACAAGCTGACAAAAAAGCAAGTAAACTTTCAGGTGGACAACAGCAAAGAGTAGCCATTGCAAGAGCATTAATGAATGACCCAAAAATTTTGTTTGGCGATGAACCAACGGGCAATTTGGACTCAAAAAATGCAGAAATGGTGTTTGAATTGTTTGAAACCTTACAGCAAGAATTTAAGCAAACTATTCTCCTTGTAACTCATGATGACAAGTTTGCACACCGCACACAACGGTCAATTACCATGCGTGATGGGGAGGTTTTGAGTGATGTGTATAAGTAAAATATTACTAAATTATACAAATTATATTTCATATCTATTATGGTCATGAAAAAAATTATTTTCCTTCTGTGTTTCCCTTTTTTGTTATTTGCACAAACTGAAAAAGAAGCAATAACATTATTGCATAATAATCAATATGATAAAGCTCTGATAAGTTTTCAGGCTATTTTGCAAAAAGATGCTACAAATCCTCTAGCTAATTTTGGCATGGCAAAAACTTATTATGAAAAACAGCAATTACTCAAAAAATCTCAACCTCTTAATACTGTCAAATATCGTAACCTACAACCACATTTTGATTTGCTTACAAAAGCCTATCAATATGCTCAAAAAGCCGCAGTAAATTATCCAAAAATGACGACTGCACAGAAAGAAATTTTTAAAATGTTTTCAGTTAGTGAAACACAAATGCAAAATAGTTTTAGTTATGTCATTGAAAATGAGGCATTTAATTTTATAAATACTGTTCCATATAGAAATAGTTTTGAGCAACTTTATACTTCCCAAGTTTATAACAAAGAACTCGATGCAGACACATTATTGGCTTTGCGTGATGCTTTGCA
>JAYTNF010000032.1:0-7019 GCA_043748455.1 Cytophagales bacterium | reverse complement strand
TAAATTTTTGAGATACTGCAAATATTGACGTTTATCTCTGTATGTTTCTTCGCCAATAATAGCTGCATGTATGATTATTCCTTGTTGTTTAAGAATAGCAATGGCTTTAATTAAAAACTCCTGCCCTTTACCAGGGTCAATTCGTCCTATAATTCCTGCAATTTGCACATTTTCAGGTAGTTGCAAAATAGTTCTTGCATGTATTTGTGTATAAGTTGTAGCTACAAACTGTTTTGTTTCAATACCAAATGGAATAATATGTATTTTTTCAGGCTGTATTTTTGTGTGTTTTAAGGTGTTTTTTGCTAAAAATGTCAAAGGTGTAATCCAAGCATCGAGATTTCTGTAAAAATACGTATGAATAAAATCTTTTTTATCAATACCAATTTGCATATTTTGCAAGTAAATTAATTTACAAACTCCACCACCAAATTTTTTAGCCCAAAGATTAGCAAAAACGCCAAGATTAACATCTTTTGACTGCGGAATAAGTAAAATATCTTGCGTTTTTATCCAATTTTTTAATTGCTTAATTGCCTGAAAATCAGCGTATTTAGACTTTGGTTTGAAGTCAGTTGTTGTGATATTATTGTTCTTGCAATTTTGTGATGCTTGACTATTTGGTGGACAAAATACTGTAATTTCGTGTCCTTTTTCAGCAAGCCAAATTGCAAGTTTACAAGTAAGCATTTCTAAACCTCCCCAAGCAGGCGAATTGCAAAGAATAGTTATTTTCATGAGATAAATTTTAGGTTTTTAGTTGTAAGTTCTAAATTATTTAAAATATTGATAATCAAGGATTTGTAAATAAAAATAGTCCAAACTAATTTCTAGTTACTACTTAAATATTAGTTAGTTAATGTAAGTTGTATAGTATGGTGTAGAACGGACTTTAGTCCGTTTTTTTAGTTATGAAAATCACAATTTTGTGAGTAAAAACACCTTTTTTGCCTAAAAACTGTGGTTTCCATAGCTACGAAAACGGACTAAAGTCCGTTCTACACCTATTACGCAACTTACATTAGTTAAGGTAAATGTACTACAAACTTATCCACGCAACAATGGCATCAGCTATTTTGAAACTTCCAAAAAACAAACCTGTTCCTAACGTAATATTGTGTGCTGAAAGATGGCTAATGGCAAAAGGAAAAGCCGCAACAATCAACACACTAAAAATCATGCCTAATAACACACATAAAATTAAACTTACAAATATATTTGGTATGAAATAAAGCAATGTTAAAACTACTGCACTTGCAATAATACCCAAAAATAGTAAATTTTTGAGATTTTGTTGTTCAATCATTCTTCCGACAAAGAAGGAACTCACCGCAGTTACAAATAAAATTCCACAAATCACATAATTATTAACATCAGCAACAGTTGACAAACTAAGAAATCTATCACCAAACCATTTCATGAGTGTTGCATCATTGGTTATTGCAGTATCAACACAACCAACCAAAATTCCAGCTAAAATTACATATAAAAAATTATCAGTGCGAGATTCTGTTTCAATGCTGCGAGTAAAATTCATGGTTGAGGTGGTTTTTTTAAAGAAATAACCTGTAATTATCAGCAAAACACCGCCTGTAACAAAAGTTAAAACAGCACCAATGGCATCAACAATCGTAATTAAAATAGGCTCTATACTATATAATAACTCTGTTATCAAAACAATAATTGACATTACAAGTGGCAACTGTTTTGCAGGAGCAAATAATTCGAGCATAGAATTTGCGGGACTATGAAAAATATTCATCGAAATCAGCCATATAACTATCATAAAGGGCAAAAACACCCTCAAACCTTCAACAGTGCCTGTTACGCTGAAAGCAACTGCCATAAAGGTCATGGCGGTTACACCTGCACCAATCGTAAAAACTAAAAACCGACTGCCACTCTTTTTAATCACAATATCGCCAATATAACCAGCTATTGGTGGAATAAATACCAGCACCAAAGCCTGTGCAATACTCAAAAAGCTACTCAATTCAGTATATCCAAACTTCTCTAATACCTTTGGCTGGTAATCATGATAGGCAATCCAACTAATAACAACTGCTGCATTGAGGGCTGCTAAGGAATAAATTTGCGACCAATTAATGTTAAAGTCCTGTTTTTCTGATGTTTTCATAAATTACACGGTTTTGTGAAGATACTAATAATTTTTGTGAAATTTCTAAAATAAATATGAATAGTCAAATTTAGTAATTATCAAATTCATAAAACATTTATAGGAAATAAAATATTTTAAACTATATTTGGCACATACAAAACCTTGTTTCAAATCAATTTTACCACTAAATTAAATAAAATGTTGTTAATATCCTTAGAAAATGGCATTAAAAATGTTTCTTTCAACTTGCCAAAAAAGAAAAACCCAATAACAATAGACATTCTTGAAGCTATGTTACAAATGCTTGAAGACACAAAGACTGATGGCACAAAAGTTATTGTTCTGAGTGGCGAAGGTAATAATTTTTCGTCTGGTGCAGACCTTTCGGGCGGAGTTTCAGACCCTCGTTTTGCAGATGTTACAAATTATTTGCGGACATATATCAACAAAATTGTGTTGGCAATGCGTGCAAGTTCAGTGCCTATTATTGCAAAAGTGCAAGGAGTTTGTGTGGGCGTGGGTTGTAGTTTTGTGTTGGCTTGCGATATGATATTTGCCGATAAAACCGCAGTATTTAGTCAAATATTTGCAAAAGTGGGCTTGGCAACTGATGGTGGTGGCGGTTTTTTTATGACCAAAGCCGTAGGTTATCACAAAGCATTTGAATTGGTATCGGCAGCAGCCATGATTCCTGCAAGTGATGCTTTGCAGTTAAACTTAATCAACAAAATGTTTGAAACCGAAGCGGAATTGCAAAATCATATTCAGCAAACAACAGAATATTTTGCGTCTGCCCCAAGCATTGCGATTGCAAAAATTAAAGAAAATTTGAACACAGGTTTAAATCATACCTTAGCAGAAACTTTGGAAAAAGAGGCTATCAGCCAAGGTGTATGTTTCCAAACTGCCGATTTTATGGAAGGTGTCATGTCATTTATTGAGAAACGAAAACCAACTTTTCAAGGTAAATAATAAATATGAAATATTATTTATGAAGTAAATACATTGATATTTTAATAATTACGATATTTCACTATGGTAATTATTTGAATAAGGCTACTTTAAATAGACAGAACATTTTTATGAAAACACTTATCACCAATGCAAAACTTATTAATGAGGGCAAAATTATAGAAACAGACTTGTTAATAAGTGGGCAACGTATAGAAAAAATTGCAAAACATATTACTGCAACTCCAACTGATAAGGTAATAGATGCGGCAGGCAAGTATCTTATGGCAGGAATTATTGACGACCAAGTTCATTTTAGAGAACCTGGGCTTATCCACAAAGCCACAATTTATAGCGAAGCAAAGGCAGCAGTGGCAGGTGGCGTTACGACATTTATGGAAATGCCAAATACTGTTCCTAATGCACTTACACAAGAATTATTGCAGAATAAATATGACATTGCAGCCAAAACTTCATTGGCAAACTACTCTTTTTTTATGGGAGTTTCTAATGATAATTTAGAAGAAGCCTTAAAAACTAATCCTAAAAATGTTTGTGGGTTAAAAATATTTATGGGTTCTTCTACGGGCAATATGTTGGTGGATAACGAACAAACTTTACATAATATTTTTAGTAAAAGTTCCTTGTTAATAGCTACACATTGTGAAGATGAAGGTATAATTAGGCAAAATTCAGAGTTATATCGCAATCTTTATGGTGATAATGTGCCTCAACATGTGCATCATAGTATTAGAAATGAAGTTGCATGTTTAAAATCTTCTATGTTGGCATCAAGTTTAGCAAAAAAATACGGCACTCGGTTACATATTTTACACATTACAACGGAAGAAGAAACAAATTTATTTGATAACACAATTCCATTAAAAGACAAAAAAATTACTTCGGAGGTTTGTGTGCATCATTTATATTTTGATAGTTCAGATTATTTTCGTTTAGGCTCACAAATTAAATGTAACCCTGCGGTTAAGGAATCAAGACATAAAAAAGCTATTTTTCAGGCTTTGTTAGATGATAAAATAGATGTTATTGCCACTGACCATGCTCCTCACACGTGGGAAGAAAAGCAACAAAATTATTGGAAATCTCCGTCAGGTGTGCCATTAATACAACATACACTGTTAATAATGTTAGATTTTTACAAAAAAGGTCAAATTTCTTTGGAAAAAATCGTAGAAAAGATGTGTCATGCACCTGCTGTTTGTTTTCAAATTGCAGAACGTGGCTTTGTAAAAGAAGGTTATTATGCAGATTTAGTATTATTTGATTTGGAAGCAGACACAACAGTTACAAAAGAAAATATTTTGTATCAATGTGCTTGGTCACCGTTTGAAAATCATACTTTTAGTGGACAAATTACTCACACTTTTGTATCTGGACATTTAGCCTACGAGCACGGAAATTTTAATGAAAGTAAAACAGGAAAACGAATAGAGTTTAATCGGCTCTAAACCCATGAAATTTATTATAAGGTTAAAAATCTATACATTTTTTTAACCTTATAAGTTTTTAATTAAAAATAACAACAGGATTTGTATTGACATTTGACTGAATGGACTGAATATCAGGAAATTTATTTGTCAATAACTCAACCAGTAATTCTTTTGTAAATTGTTCACTTTCATAATGTCCAATATCCGCAATCATGATTTTACCTTCGGCATCAAAAAACTCATGATATTTGTAATCCGAAGTAACAAACACGTCTGCACCTGCGGCAATAGCATTTTTTAGTAGAAAACCACCTGCACCACCACAAACCGCCACTTTTCTAATCAATTTACGGTCAGAAAGTTTTGTATATTTAATAATTTGCAATTCCATAGAGGTTTTTAAATGCGATAAAAAATCTGAAATAGACAAAGGTTGTGCAAACTCACCAATCATACCTGCACCAACTTCATTATTTTCATTTTCCAAATTATGTATATAATAAGCAACTTCTTCGTAAGGGTGTGTTTTTTTTAAAGCTGATAAAATCTGATTTTCTGCATAAGCCTCAAAAATAACCTCTATGCGTGTTTCTGCAACTTTTTCTATCACATTTGCCTGTCCAATATGCGGTTTTGCTTTATTATTAGGCATAAAAGTCCCCTCTCCTATTGTGGTAAAACTGCAATGGCTATAATTTCCAATATTTCCTGCTCCTGCTTCCGATAGTGCATGAAGTATAATTTCTTTATGTTTGGTAGGGACAAAAGTCGTTAGTTTTTTTAGTATATTTCGTTTTGGTGCAAGTATTTTGGGGTTATTAAGTCCAATTTTTTGGCAAATTTTAGCATTAACTCCACAACTCACATGGTCTAAATTTGTGTGAATTGCATAAATTGCAATATCATTTTTAATTGCTGAAATCACGGTTTTTTGCACATAATTTTTACCTATGAGTTTTTTCAAACCTGAAAATACAATAGGATGATGGGCAACAATTAGATTGCAACCCTTGTTAATTGCCTCATTTACAACATCTTCCGTACAATCTAAGGTGCACAAAATATTACTTAGCTCTGCATTGGCATCACCAACAATTAAACCTGCATTATCATAACTTTCTTGATAAGCCAAAGGTGCAAGTGTTTCCAAATGCTGGATAATTCTAGAAATTTTCATAAGATTTTAATTATTATTTTAAGTTAGGAAAGATAAAAATTTAGAAAAATAATTACTTGATTATCAAAATATTATGTCGCACAGACTAAAGTCCAATGCTACATAATATCTTCATAACTTCTATGATTTAGTTTCCTGTACTATCTTTCTTAATTTCCTCTTTTTTATCTTCCTCTTTTGGCTTTTCTTCTTCTTTTGGTTCTTCTTTTTTCTTGCCAAAACCGCCAAAAAGTCCACTTTTCAGTCTATTTAAAGCATCTTCCGCACGTTTTTGTGGAGGTTGCGAAGTGCTATCTTTTTTTAATAAATCATTCACAAGTTGTTTGCCTGTTTCTGTTGCAACTTGTTTGACAGAATCCACAGCTTTTTGCTTAGTTTCCTCTACTTTTTGCAAAAACTCTTGTTTTATATCATCAGCCGTGCCCTTTGCAAGAGCAAAAGTTGGTGCTTTATAACTGCCACCAATATTAATGAGTAGTTTTACGGTTTCTTTTGCAGCCATATTTGTACCCACATATTGGTCTAATTTGCTGCTAAGTTCTGCACCCATTTTGCCTTTTGGCACATTCAATTCCAATAAATATTCCAAACTTCCATTAAGTCCGTTGTTGCCTTGAATTGTACCTGCAAAATCTCCCAATCTAAAAGGCGTATTTGTGATATATAATTTACCTGCCTCTATTTTGGCTTGTAAATCAACATTTTTAAGTTTATTGCTGATATTATCTAACTTTAACAAGGTTTTTAATTTGTCTATTAACTCTGCATTTTGTAAAGCTGCATCAAGTAATTTTATCAAGCCACCACCACTTAACGAAGTCAAAATCGGCATCATGTCTTGTCCTAATTCGCCTTTGAGATTAAAACCTGTTGTAAAATTTCCTACAATATGTTGGGCAAGTGGCATTAAACCCTGTACAGTATTAAAGGTTTTGTAACTTTCTTGGACTGAAACATTGTTAATATTTAAGTCAAAATCAAACAATGGTTTTGCAAGATTTCTAGGGTCATACGTGCCATTTGTGATGAAATTGCCACCCAAAACTCCAAATTGAAAGCCACTTAAACGCAAAATCCCTTTTTGCATCAATACATTTCCCTTTGCATTGCTTAAATTCATGTTTGTATATTTTACTTCATTTATGGTTGCAGCAAAAGTAAAATCTACGTTTTTGGGAATTTCCATAACTGTTAAAGGTGCTTCTTTATTAGGTTTTGGTTTTTCTTCTGTTAGCCATTCGTTGCAATCAAAACTTGGAGAATTAAACGTAAGATTTGCTTTTATCACATCTCCCGACAATAAATAAGGAATATAATTAGT
>JAYTNF010000031.1:0-10601 GCA_043748455.1 Cytophagales bacterium | reverse complement strand
ACTAATTCTACAATATTTGCACCACCTACTCGTGCAGACGTTTCTAAGAAATAATATTTGCCATCTTTGTGTGACTTAATAAATTCTGTATGTGATGCTAAAAACAGGTGGTTTGCTACAAGGTACAGATTTAGAATGTCATCAACAGTTTATCGAACATTTTAGCCAAAATTTGGAGTGGATAGAATATTATTTTGAGGAATATCCTGTATTGTTTTTCCGTGTAGAATTATTTTTGCAAGCACAATTTGCCTATATTTCTGAATTTTTGAGTAATTTGGATAGTGATTTGCCCGAATTATTGAAAGTCAATCTTGTAATTTCTAAGCAATTAGACAAAATAGATTTGTTTCTTGGCGATTTTCACAATGGAAATAAAGCTACCTTGTTTTTGTATTTTGGAACAAAAAAGCTATTGTATAAACCTCATTCTTTAGCTACTGATGCTTATTTTTATGATTTGGTTGAACAAGTTTTTCCTGCTTTACTCACGCCCATAAAGTATTTTTTACAAAAAGATTATGGTTATTCTGAGTTTATTGAGGCTTTGCCTTTTGATAAAGTAGAAGATGTTGCAGCCCATTATTATAAATTTGGCAAAATTACCAGCTTGTTTATGCTCTTAGGTACTATTGATATTTTAGGAGAAAATGTGATAGCTGCTGCCAATCAACCTTTTTTTATAGATTTAGAAATGCTGTTGGCTTCTGTGAAACGCAAAACAGCAAACCCTGATATTTATGAAAAAATATTTACATTTTTTAAAAATAGTCTATTAACGTCAAGTATTTTGCCTGATGAATTGACTTGGGGACATTTTAAAACAAGCCCTTTACTCAAAACAGTGCCGAATGAAAGTGATATTTCTACTTACGTTTTAGACAATTATACTCACGAAAAAATAGCGGAAATTCGTCAGAAGATGGCAATTTTAAATGCCAAGTTTGCTACAAATTTACACTTGCCAAATCTAAACGGAGAACAACAAGAAGTTTTTACTTATTTGAATGATTTTGTAACAGGTTTTCAACAAGGTTGTGAGGTATTGAAAAGTTATGACACTGATTTGATTAGTAATAATTTGCCAATTTTACAAGTCCGTACTATGTTGCGTAGCACTTTTCATTATGATAGATTATTGAAAGAAAGTAACAAGCCGCATTATTCTAAATCTGCTCGCAAATATTATCAGCTAATAAAAACTGGAATGTTTATAAGCAATAGAAAAAGGCAGAAACTAATTTATGCACAAGAAGTTTTACAAATTTTGCAGGGCGACATACCTTATTTTTATTTTTATAGCAATGATAAAAGCCTTTGGACAGCAACTAAACCCTTAATTGCTAATTTTTACTTTGATACAGCACAAGAAAGTATCAAAATTAGAAAAAATAATTTTGAGGAATTGCAACACAATAGCTTACAGCTAATCAAACAAACCTTACTTCATTCGCAAGATTTTACGAAAGGAAAGGATAAAATCTTTCATAATTTTTTGAATAACAGCATAGCAAAAGGCAATAATGCTGCCAATATAGCAAATCACATCAGCCAAGAAATCTGCAATGCTGCCTTTAAATTGTCAGAACAGAAACAAACTTATTTCCTTTTTGGAGATGTAGCCTTTAATAAAAATTCAGAGGAGTGTGTTTTTACATACCAAAAAGCAGAAAGCTATAATGGAATAACAGGTATGGCAATTTATTTTTTGTGTCATTATATTGTTAGCAAGGAGAAGCAAAATTTAGTTTTCTTTGATAATATTTTGCAATATAGCGAGTTGATTTGTAAACAGATATTTCGCAGCCAAAATACCGAAATCGTGCCACCAACTTGGTTTGAAAACCCTACTGCCCACTTGTATTTGCTATTATTAGTTAATAAATATTTAGGGGGAAAATTAGATGCTAATTTTATCAAAAAATATCAAACTTGGTTTTTAATTAATTTACAAAAGGATAAATTAGTAGATATACTTGGAGGTGCGGGCGGAAGTATTACTCTAATTTTGAAAAATAAACATTTTTTTGATACAGACTTTATTACCAAAATCATAGCTATTTATACAGAAAGCTTGCAAAAGGGTAAAATAACATTAGAAAATGGTCAAATAGCTTGGTTTTTTGACGATAAATTATCCGATAAATTGTTTAGCTTTTCACATGGGGCTTCTGGTTTTCTTTTTATACTGAGTGTTTTGTATAAACATACAAAAAATTTAGACTATAAAAATTGGTTTTTAAGTACTTTTTCTTACATTCTATCTTTGTATGATTTAGAACATAAGTCTTGGAAATCGGCTGTTAATGATGCAAATTTTGCTTACCCTGGTTATAATCATGGTTGCACAGGTTTTGCTTTAGCTTTGTTATATGCAGAAGATATTTTGGAAGAAAACATTATTGTAGAGCAACTTAATAGGTGTTTATGGGAAATAGCAGAAAGGTCGCATGATAGAAATTATACCTTAGCTAATGGAATTATTGGAAATTTAGTAATTAGCAAACAAATCGTAAGCAAATATGGCAACGAATTAAATCCAGAATACGTGGAAAATTTCAAAAATTACCTTAACAATATCACTTTACAGGAAATTTTTATAAGAACAGGTGGCATCAATTCATTCTTAACTTTTGATTTATTTACAGGCATGTCTGGTTTAGGTTATGGTTTACTAAAATTATTTGCAAAAGAAGAACTTCCTAATGTATTGGCTTTTGAAGTATAATTTTAGCCATTACAAAACATAAAACTTGGTGCAATGAAAACCAAATTTTGCTGCGTAGCAGGAGCTACGCAGCAAAATGCAACTTACATTAACTAAACAAATCTCCGACTCCACTAAACAAATCTCCGACTCCACTAAATAAATCGCCAATCATTTCGCCAACTTCTAAACCATTGGCTACATCTACAGCTACTTGTGCAACTTCTAAGCCCATTTCAAGCCCATTGCCCAACAAATCACCAACACTGGTTGTATTTACTTTTTCATTTTCTATCATGCTTTGAACTGTTGCATCATTTTGCAACTCATTCAGTTTTTCCAAATCAATTTCCATAATTTGTAAAGTTTTAAAGTGAAGAATATTATTATAATTATTTTAGGTTTGCAATACCACTTAAATTGAATTTTTGTAACCACATTTCTCTATCTGTATCTGCAAATGTTTTGTCTTTAGAACGGACTTGTACTTGAAATCTATTGTTTAATAAAATAGCAGTGCCTAATGCACCTTTTGCAACAGCAGGAAATTCGCCTATTTTCTTCGTCGAACCTGCATAATCTGTAATAGCATCGGCATTTTTAATGGCATCAGAAACTGTTAAAGTTGCAACTTCGTTTCCACCTTTTTTCAATTTTGCTTGGGCAAAACCTTCTTTTTCTTGGGTAAAAACGACTTCAAATTCGCCTTCACTTTTAGGGAAAAATTTGTTGAATGAACCACCAGCTTCAGGCTCAGGTACAGGAACTACAACAGGTGTTGTGCCTTCTTTTGTTGTGTTTTCAGTGTTTTTAGCTTGGTCAGTAGCTACTTCTTGTGTTTTTTTGCCGCAAGAAACAGCTAAAAATAACACAGCAATAAAAAATATTGAATTAAATTTGTTGAACATAGTAGTAAAAAAATATGAAATATGAAATATGAATTGTGAAATATGAATTGTGAAATATACACATTGGAAATTGGTTTTGGAATTTTTATTAAAAAACAACGTAGAAGTAACAGTTCTCTAAGAACTGTTACTTCTGGTTATTCCAAAACCACTTTCCGATGTCTATATGAAATATGAAATATTTTGGGAATATGAAATCACAAATAAAATTACAAAAAATTCATAATTCATATTTCATAATTATTCTAAACTTTTTCCATTAAAAATTTTGCGAAAGCTAACATTTTAGGCTCTTCAAAAAAGTCTGCCATGATTTGAATACCAATCGGCAAACCTTGAGCATCTGCTCCATTTGGAATGGCAATGGCAGGAATTCCCGCAACATTTGCTTGCACTGAAAAAATATCTGCTAAATACATTTGCAAGGGGTTTTCAGAAAATTCGCCCAATTTTGGTGCAACAGTTGGTGCAACAGGCATGATGATAAAATCGTAAGTTTTGAAAATTTCCTGCGTTTTTTCTTTAATTAAACGTCTAACTTTTTGTGCTTTTGTGAAATACGCATCATAATAACTTGCACTTAATACAAAAGTTCCTAACATAATTCTACGTTTTACTTCAGTTCCAAAACCTTCTGACCTTGATTTTTTATACATACTTACCAAATCAGTCGTATTTTTGCTGCGATAACCGTATTTTACACCGTCATATCTCGACAAATTTGTACTTGCTTCGGCAGTTGTCAAAATATAATAAGTTGGTAAAATATAAGGCAATAAAGGAAAATCAACAGCTTCAACCGTAAAACCTTGTGCTTTTAAAGCCTCAATTTTTTTCAAAGTAGCAGCCTTAACTTCTGCGTTAAGACCTTCATTTTCAATGGTTTCCTTGATATAACAGATTTTTGGCTTGTTATTTTCTGTGGAATTTTCTGTATAACTTGTTGTTAAATTTTGACTATATTCGGGAACTTCACGTCTTGACACTGTGCTGTCAAAATCATCTGCACCTGCAATAACTTCGAGAATTAAAGCTGTATCTTCAACAGTGTTTGCAAACACGCCAATACAATCAAAAGATGAGGCATAAGCCACTAAACCATAACGAGAAATGCGTGAATAAGTTGGTTTTAAGCCCACTAAACCACAAAAAGATGCAGGTTGGCGAACAGAACCACCAGTATCTGAACCCAAAGATGCCAAACACATATTTGCCTGCACCGCAACCGCCGAGCCGCCAGAACTTCCACCAGGGACTCTCGAAATATCGGCAGCATTGCGAACTGCACCAAAAGCAGAACTTTCATTAGTAGAACCCATCGCAAATTCATCACAATTATTGCGACCTATAATAATTGCGTCTGCATCTAACAATTTTTGAATGGCAGTTCCCGTAAATTGAGATTTGAAACCGTCTAAAATTTTTGAACCTCCTTGCAAACTATGGTCTTGATATGCCAAAACATCTTTGATAGCTATTACAAAACCTGCTAATTTGCCAGCTTTACCCTCAGCTAATTTTGCATCAACGGTTGCTGCTTGTTTCAAAGCATCAACTTCATAGATTTCGAGAAAAGCATTTAATTCGCTATTTCTTGCGGCTATATTTTTGAGATAGTAAGTTACTAAATCTTTGCAACTTGTTTTTTTATCAGCAAGTGCTTTACGAGTTTCTGTATAATTGGAAAACATAAGTATTTTATGTGTTTTTCGAGTATTTTTCTAATTTCTAAACTTAAATCTCACAAAGATATAAAGAATTAGCAAAACAGCGTAAATCTTAGCTAACTTTCCTTAACTTTAACTAATTTTCGTTGTGTAACCATGCTTTTTTAGCCAGCAAATCTTCTTTTGCTTCTACAAAATCAGGGTCAGCCACACAACAATCAACAGGACAAACCGCAGCACATTGCGGTTCTTCGTGAAAACCAACACATTCGGTACATTTATCAGAAACAATATAATAAAATTCGTCAGAAACGGGTTTTTGTGTTGCAGTACCAGCAATGACACCAGCACCATCTATTTCTACACTTTCTAAACTTGTGCCACCTGACCAAGTCCATTCTACTCCGCCTTCATAGATAGCTGTATTTGGACATTCGGGTTCACAAGCCCCACAATTTATACACTCGTCAGTTATCATTATAGCCATAATACAAAAATTTTAGTGATACATTTTTCAAACTCCTTTAATTTTGCAATAAATATCTAACAAAGGTATATTGTAAATGTTTGCAAGCAAATTATTTTTATGATAACTTGTTGTAACTTATTGTAACTTGGTGCGAAATTAAAATATAAAATCTTTAAAAAAGTTATGTGATTAGCTATATTTGCAAAAAAAAATAGTTTTTATGTCTTACAAATTAGTTAATAAATTGGTTATCAGTTGTTTACTTTTTTTTACAACAAGTTTGTGGCTATTTGCACAAGACTGTAATTTTGCATTTCATAAGGGAAAAGCTATTTCTATGTTGCCCAAAGGCTTTTTATATACTCATACCTTGCCCTGTTATAACGCCAATAACTCTAAAAAGCAAATTCGTGCAACTTGTTTAATGTTCAAAAATAGAAATTATTGTATTGTGGTTAGTCGGGCAGATTTGGCAAAAGATGGCATTGTTGCAACTTTATATGATGATAAAAACAATGTTATTACAAGTACTTTGCTTAGTGAAAAAAATTACCAAAAAATCACTTTTCAGTGCAAACAATCAGGTTTATATCACATAGATATTAGTTTTAAAGACAAAAAGTCTTACTGTGGTTGTGTGGTTGTAGGCGTGCAATATCAAATAAAATAGGAAATTATATGTATGAAAGATGAAATTAACTTATTGATTAACAAATAGTTACGATTTTAAATATATCATTATCAAAATATTAAAACTGAAAAATAAAACTCAATAAAATGTCAAAATATCAATCAGATGTAGAGGCAGCCGATGCGTTGGCGGCTACTTTCAAGCAACTTAATAGCGAAATTTCAAAAGTCATTATTGGACAAGATGAAGTAGTGAAATTGGTTTTGACAGCTATTTTTTGTCAAGGTCATTGTTTATTAGTTGGAGTTCCAGGGTTAGCAAAAACATTGCTCATTCAAACCATTTCCAAAGTCTTAGATTTACAATTTAATCGTATTCAATTTACGCCTGATTTAATGCCTTCGGATATTTTGGGTGCAGAAACTTTGGACAAAGACCGCAATTTTAAATTTGTGAAAGGTGCTATTTTTGCAAATATTGTTTTGGCTGATGAAATTAACCGTACACCACCAAAAACACAAGCAGCTTTATTAGAGGCAATGCAAGAATATGCGGTTACAACTTCTGGGCAACGCTATGCTCTGGATAAGCCATTTTTTGTATTGGCGACCCAAAATCCGATAGAGCAAGAAGGTACTTACCCATTGCCAGAGGCACAACTTGACCGTTTTATGTTTAATATTTGGTTAGATTATCCAAGTTATGAATCAGAAGTTTCAGTTGTGAAAAGCACCACACAAGATTCAAAAATAGAACTTACGAAAATTATTACTGCCGAAGAAATTATTGCTTTCCAACACTTAGTTAGACGAGTGCCTATTGCTGATAATGTGGTGGAATATGCGGTTAAATTAACCCATAAAACTCGTCCAAATCGTCAAGGTGCAGCCGAAATTTCAAATCAATATTTGGAATGGGGTGCAGGTCCAAGGGCTTCGCAAAATTTGGTATTAGCTGCAAAGTGTAATGCCTTATTGCGTGGTAGCTATTCGCCTGATATTGAAGATGTTAAGGCAGTTGCTATTCCAATTTTAAGACACCGAATTGTTAGAAATTTTAAGGCTGAAGCAGATGGTGTGAGTGTGGAACAGTTGATTAAAAAACTGTTGTAGAAATAACTAATGTTGTAACTTTTGGAAAGTTTTTTACTTTTCAAAAGTTACACCTTACTTTCATTTTCCAACACATTCACCCCCAAACCTGCGGCTGTAACAGCTAATAATGGTGCTACAAGTACGCCAAGCACAGGTATAAACAAGATGAGTGTGCAGAAGAAACCAATACCAACCGAAAAACCTTTATATTTCCATATCATTTTTTGACTATTTGAGGCTGAAATTTGCATAAATTCATTGCGATAATCAATCATAGAAAAGCCCAGAAAATAACTTTCTATCACAATAATACATATAGTTGTTATGGGTGATAAAAATCCAAATATAATTCCAATCACAGAAAGCAATAAAGTAAAAGCTATTTCTATAAATAAATTACGAAAACTTATTCTAATTCCCCTTAAAATATCGTGCAATAATTGAGAAATGTTAAAAGGGCGAGGTGTTGTGTTTTGTGATAATTCTTGTACTTTCTCTGATAACATTGACAAAGCAGGCGAAAGCAAAATTAACATCACAAACCTGTATGTTTTCAGATAAAATAGCAATAAAAATATATAAATAAAACCTCGCAGAAAAATATCAATAATTGTTAGCCAAGTGTTATCTAGACTTCTTGTGGGCAAAAAATCTTCTAACCACAAACTGATGTTATTGCCAAATATAAAAAATAGGTAAGCTAAACCACTGAAAATGAGCATATTAGCAATAGCAGGAATTATGTAATAAACCCACAAATTGTGCTTATTCGTAAAACTAATAGCCATTTTGTAGGCTTGTAAAGCAAAAAGTAGTTGTTTCATGGTTGTTCTATCATTAGTAATTGCAAAACACAAAGCTAAATGTTTTGGTAATGCTAAACAAATAGTATTATATTTGCTAAAACACTTTTACTATTTTATTATGGCTTACCAATATGATGTATTTTTAAGTTATTCACGTAGAGAAATGTCTGCAAATTGGGTAAATACAATTTTTCTACCTCTTTTTAAAGATTATTTAGAGGGTGCTATTGGGCGTAATGTTACAATTTTTCAAGATATTCAAGGTATAGAAGGCAATGATGCGTGGGATAGCAGATTAAAAAATGCCTTAGCACATTCACGAGCAATGGTTTGTGTTTGGTTGCCACAATATTTTAATTCGGAATGGTGCTTACGAGAATTGAGTGTGTTTATAAACAGAGAGCAAACCTATAAATTTCGCACAAATTTACAACCACAAGGCTTAATATGCCCAATTAAGTTGTTTGATGGTGTATCTTTTCCCGATTACGTGAAAAGTTATCAATACTTGAATTGTGTTAGCTATAACAGAATTGGTGAAGGTTTTAAACAAACACAAGGTTACAATGATTTACAAGGAATATTGCAAGATTTTGCTTATGATGTGGCAAAAGCTATAAATCTTGCTCCTGATTGGCAAAAAGATTGGTTAAGCAAAAAGTTCATAGACAATGCTTATACGAAATTGATAATAAAACCGACAAATCCTAAAATGGATAATCCACCAAAATTATAGCCAAATTATTACTAAATTCTAAGTAAATTGCATATAAAATTATAGGTAAATGATATAACTATGAAAAAAATAATCACATTTTATTCTTACAAAGGTGGTGTAGGTCGGAGTATGGCTTTGGCAAATATTGCTATTCGATTTGCACAACATGGCAACAAAGTATTAATGGTAGATTGGGACTTGGAAGCTCCTGGATTAGAGAATTTCTTTGGTGGCGAATATAATTATATCAATGTGGAGGAAGTAAAGCAAAAAAAAGGATTAATTGAGATATTAACAGGCAATGAAACTGCCGAAATACGACAAAAACAATGGCGTGATTATGTGATACCCATACAAATTACAGATATAGAAACTCCTTTACATTTATTGTCAGCAGGGCAGAGAAACGAAAATTATTTTGATAATGTACGAAAATTTGATGTCGATGATTTTTATAAAAATGAAAATGGTGGCGAATTTATAGAAAATTTACGCAATGATTGGTTGGCAGAATATGATTATGTTTTTATAGATAGTCGCACAGGAGTTACAGATATTGGTGGAATTTGCACCATTCAACTTCCCGATATTTTGGTACTTTTGTTTACACCAACCGAACAAAGTTTTAAAGGCATTATTGACATTGCTTTGCGTGCCACGAATGCACAACAAAAACTGCCTTATGACCGTCAAAGATTGGCTTGCTTACCTGTACCAACTCGTTTTGACGCACTTTCTGAATTTAAACTTTCGCAAAAATGGTTAGATATTTTTGCCAAAGATTTAGCACCAATTTATGAACTTTGGCTTCCTGCTCACGTAAACCGTAGAAGATTATTAGAAAACACCAAAGTTCCCTATTCTTCTTATTTTAGTTTTGGTGAAAAATTGCCTGTTATTGAGCAAGGAATTAATGACCCTGCGGGACTTGGTTATGCTTACGAATTTATTACTAATTTATTGCGTGATGATTTGCAAAATGTGGAGTTAGATAACAATGCAAAACCACAAGATGAAAAAGATAGTCTTTTGCCAGCATTGACAGAAAATGAAAAACAATTATTGATTTATGTTGTAGCTGGTAAAACTAATACTGAAATTGCAGAGCTACAAAAAAGTAGTTTGGATACGGTAGATATGAAAATAACGAGGATTTATAAGAAATTTAATGTAAGAAATCGTGTAGAATTAGCAGTAAAAGCAATGACTTTGTTTGATATAAGATAAGATTATCTAACAATTTTTGTGCAAAACTGTTTTAAAATGTTTTTTTGTTCCGTTAGGAACTTCATATTGGTAGAAAACAAATGCCCCCTAACTTTTGCTCCGTTAGGAGCTATATATAGCCACTAACGGAGCAAAAGTTAGGGGGTAATTGCAAACTTCTACCAGTATATAGTTCCTAACGGAACAAAATTACTAATTTCGTAAAATCTGTTTTGAGGATTAGAGATTAGGAATGAAAATTGGTAGTGGTAAAAAATTTATGATAACTTAAATACTTGAAAATCAATACTTTATGGCACACAGATAACATAGATTTTACGGATAATCACAAACAAATTACATAAATCCGTGAATATCAGCGTAATCCGTGTCAT
>JAYTNF010000030.1:0-13806 GCA_043748455.1 Cytophagales bacterium | reverse complement strand
TGATGCTCTCTTTTGCTATAAATATGTCGTTCCTAACGGAACTTTAAAACGTAATTACTTGATAATCAATTAATTATTAATGGTACAATTTTACTTTCTTAGCTTAATAGCATTGGACTAAAGTCTGTGGTACATTTATTTTTTCCAATTACTTACAAAATATTTAGTAATAATTTCTATATTTTTCTTACCAAAATTTAAACCCCTTGATGACCTAAAAAACTACATAGCAACATAACACATATAGAAAAAATAAAACTATGTGTGCTATATTTCGGTATAGTTAAAATAATTTTGGTGCAGAAAATCTAATAAATAAAGCCACTATTTAATTATCAAGCAATTAAAACTATATTTTTATTCCTATCACCAAAATATCATCTACTTGTTCATAATATTGATTTTGGGTATTTTGCCATTGACTTAGACTTTTGTCTAAAATTTGTTTTTGTTTTTCTGAACTTTCTTCACCCATTGAGACTAATAAAGTTTTGAAATGTTTTACCATAAATTTTGAGCCTTTTTCACCACCAAATTGGTCTTGATAACCATCAGAAGCTATAAAAAACTGAAATTTTGCGTCTTTTTCGGTTAAATCTATATCGTGTTTTGTAAATTTGTAGGCTTTTGTTTCTGATAATAAACCTCCAATCGGACATTTATTTGCCTTTATTTCTATAAATTCGGTAGGATTTTCTACTTTTTTCTTAATCATATACAAAGGATTCATAGCACCTGAATAAGATAAGGAAACAAATTTTTCTAATTTATTGCTATCTTTTCGTTTAAAACTTACTAAACAAATATCCATTCCATCTTGATTCTGGGTTTCTTTTTGTTTTAATGCTTTTTGTACGCCGAGATGTAATTCATTGAGTATCAAGTCTGTATCAAAATAATCCTTGCCCAAAATGATTTCATTCAAAATTTCATTGCCAATCATAGACATAAAAGCCCCTGGCACGCCATGACCTGTACAATCAATCGCAGCTATGATGACTGTATGTCCTAAATCTGAAAAATAATAAAAATCTCCACTTACAATATCACGAGGCTTAAAAAATATGAAACTTTGGGGCAATGTGAGTTTTATTTCGTCTTCGGTTGGCATCATGGCTGTTTGAATCCGTTTTGCATAATTGATACTCGCAGTAATATTGTCGTTTTTTAGGCTAATTTCATGTAATAGTTTTTGTAATTCGGTAGATTTTTCATCTAAATAATCTCTTTGCGTTAAGATTTCCTCTTTTTGTTGATAAACTTCTTGTTCGTATTGCATATTTAGACGTTGAATAGTCAAAATTGCAGGAACTGCACCAAAAAGAATAATAAAATAACTCATTCTAATTAAAAAATAATCTTGTTGAGGTATATTAGCAATTATTAATAAATCTACTCCAAATAAATTGTGCAAAAAATCAAAAAAAACTAAACAACAAAAAGGAATAATTATTCCAATGAACATATATCGCAAATTTGTATAGCCAAAAAATAAAACAGGTAACAAAGACATGACTACCAAAGCTGTACGAGGTAACAAAGTAAAAGCCAAAGTAGCAGATATTCCAACATACTTTGTATAAATAGAAACTATTGTCAAATTAATCGAAGGTGAGACACTCATCAGCACACGAGAAATTAAGGTATTTCCCTTAAAATTAAGAAATAGTACCAAGAATAATAAGCAGATATTAATGGGTTGAAATATTGCCAGGGGTGTAATAGTACCTGCAATTATCGTAATAGCAACAGTAATAATAACAAGAATAGGAATAAATAAAACGGCTATTTGATTACTCAAAATAATACTGCGTTGTTCTATTTCAGTCATTAAAGCACTAACACCTAAATAAGATATTTTATGCCAAATTTTTTTTAAGGTCATTTTGCTATACTTTTAGAAAGTAAAAAACTTCCCAAAAGTAGCATAATGTTTTTAACAAAATGGCTTCTGGGAAGTTTAGTGATTTAAAATATCAATTTACTCCTCTCCCCTACTCAACAATAAATGCTTTATTGTATGATTTTGCTTCGGTTACAAAACGAATAACGTATTGTCCAGAAGGTAATTTAGATAAGAAATCTATTGCAATTAAATCTCCATTTTTAGCAACAACAGTTCTGTAAATTTCTCTACCTAACATATCAAATACTGCAATTTCTGCTTTTTCAAACAATATATCCGTAAATTTGATATTTACTTTGCTACCATCATTTGGATTTGGATAAACAATAAATCCTTCTGCACTTGGGTCTATTGCATTTCCTTCAAAGTTCACAGAAACTATTTTTGAATATTTAACAGTTCCATCTATATCTACTTGACGTAAACGGTAATATGAAGTTCCTTTGTAAGGTTTTTCATCTATGTCTGTATATTTCAAACTTCCTGTACTGTTGCCATTTACTGCTTTTGAAGGCACAGATTTAAGAGCTGCAAAATTAGTTCCATCAATACTTCTTTCAATAGTAAAGAAACTGTTTGTTCTTTCTTCTACTGTTTCCCATTTCAATTCAACTACTTTATTATCTTTTGGCAAGGCTGTAAAACTTACCAAAGTTACAGGCAGTGGATTAAATTTTGAAATAGATGCCAATGTAAATGGAGAGAATGAATTTACTGAAACAGAAGAAGTAAGTGTACCTTGATTTACAGTACTACCTCCTCCAATACCACTATTACCTTCGTCATTCCAGATATTATCTGATGGTTGTGTCCAATGTCCTACACGTAAATCGGTAGGTATATTCACTCCTCCTGACATTGGATTTGGTGGTACATTAAATCCACTTCTATTTCCGCTATTTGTACCATTTGCAAACCAACTCAAAAGGATATTTGAATTTGCAGCACCTGATATTCTTTCCAATTCCCAAAATTCTGTATAGCTTGCATGGCTTAATGTAGATGCTACTATATTACTAGGATAAGAGCTAAATGGACTTAACCCAATATAAAATGACCTAAATTGTGAGCCTGATGCCGTTGGATTCACTAAGCCTATTGGTGCATAATCTTTTCCACTACCAACAGGGAAAATAAAGTTTGTGCCTGCATCAGATATTTTTTCAACTACCCCAATTACGTGGCTATCATTCTTAGGAGTTGCACCTACTAAACCAGCATAAGTCCCTGAACCTGTTACGGTTGCAGCTTGTTCAAATATCATTAACGGTGTGTTTGTAGAAACCACAGTAGCAATATTAGTATTTGTAGCAGCCTTAGCACCAATAGAAGTTATTGGATTAGGATTTCCTACACTTATACCACCTACGTGTCCGTTTATGAAATTGACTTGGGTTTTTATACGAATACTATTTGTTGTTGGTACAGTATTTACTCTGATAGCTGCACCCACTGGGGCTGCTGTATTATAAGGAGTACCAAATAAATTATTAACTACCAGAGTTGCAAAACGGTTTATAGCTGCTGTTGGTCTTGCTGTTATCGTTTGGAAAGAACTATTACCAACAGCTGGAGTAGCATTTTCTGTGGTATTTCCGTCAAATATTACCGTATTGGCACGCATATCAAATACCCCTGCTGCTTCTGTATTCCAATTACCACTAAGGGTGATGTTATGATTAGTACCACTTACATCAAGAGTATTTGCTTCTGTTCCTACACTACCTGCACCAGCTGTTGTTGCATTCACACCTGTTCCACCACCAATAGTAAGATTACCTCTTACTGTAATTGCGGAATTTAGTGTTTTTGTAACAGCATTTGTTGAACTCAAAGTTAGATTATTATAACTAAAAGCAGTATTCAAAGCATTTAAACCCGTAATTGTGGTAGCTTGATTTGAGTTATAAACCACAAGATTTTTATTTGCAGCTGTTGCAGTCGGATTTAACTGTACGGTGTTAAATTTTGGAAATAAAGTTGTAGTTCCTGCATTACCCAAATACAATTCAGACGCTAAGTCTGTTGCACCACTTGACACCGCTAAGTTCAAAGTTCCTGTACTTGCTGTACTGTTATTGATTAGCACACCATCATCATAAAGTCTATTGCTCACATTAATCGTTAAATCTCCTTTTACAAGAACCTCGCCTCCTGTTGCTACAGTTGCTGCTCCTACTGTTGCAGGAGGTGCAGCCCCAAATAAAGCATTTGTCCATGCTGTAGAATTTGTGGCACCGTTTGTAATTGTGGCAGCACTTGCAAGCCATTTGTCTGATAATGCTGTTAATGTTGTATTACTATTTGTGATAGCTAAATTACCATAACTAAAACCAGAGGCTACAATCTGACGGTGATTTACACCACCTGCTGTTCCTGTAACTCCACCATTATAAGTAACTGTGCTTGTGCTTGCTAAATTTGTAGCTCCCATTCGTGCTGCAGGATAAAACAGTGGAAAAGTTGTTAATTTTGTTGCTGTTCCCAAAGTTAAAGTTGCATTATTTACCATTTCTACGGTCATAGCTCTTGGCGTTGTGGCTGTTACCCCCAAAGTCAAATCTAATACCGCAGGCATTGATGTCAAAGTGCTTGCGGTTGCATTACCAAATATTTGAAAACCTGCATCTGTATAATTTACAGTATTTGCAATATGCAAATTGGCTGCAATAAATGGATTTCCTATATTTGTTTTTGTACCTGAACTTAGCAAAACCAAAGACCCATAATTAAAGTTTGTGGCTGCGGTAGCTGCGGTTGGTGCTACTGTACCACCCTCTACGTTTTGTATGCCTGCCCTACCATAAACAATAGTTGAAGTAATATCTAAACTACGTCCTGTATTGTTTAAAGGGAAATTTAGAGGGAATGCAGTCGTAGCTGTCCCTGCAGTAACTCCTACAAATGTACCTCCTACTGTGCTAAATGCCCCACCGATTCTGAATGCACTTTGAGGCTGCATAGTAAACACGCCACCTGCCGCAGTTCTACTCATTTGGAAGTCATTATCATACAGATAAATATATGAACCTATTGTTAGATTTCCTGCAATACCATTTGAAGCTGGTGTTCCTAAATCTGCATCTAAATATCTCAATCCTAATGCTTTATCACCTGTTGGTGCTGCACTATTTGTAATAATTACATTACCATAAGTAAAACCACCATCAATGCGTTGCATTCTTCGCTGGTCAATCGGTGCTACTGCTGTGTAATCATTTCCTGCATCATAAATTACCGTACTTGTTGGGTCAAGAGACCTATTATTATTATTTCTGTTTGCTACAGGTGTGCCTTGTGTAAACAGAGAACCTGCTGATGCATACGTAGGAAAAAATGTATTAAAATCTCCTGCTGCTGTCCTTGTAATACCCAAACGCAAAGTTGTTGTGGCTTCCATGCGAATACGTGCTACTCGTACAGATGTTACACTTCCTATTCTTGCTCCATCTACATTGCCATTTCCTATGATTTGGAAACCTGCATCTCTAAACTCATGATTAGATTGTATCAATAAATTACCACCTAATGCTAAAATAGTTGTTCCTAGTGTTGCACCTACCACTGTTTTAATCCTTGCTGCTGCAGCATTTGTCAAGGCTAAATTGCCATAAGTAAAACCAGCCAAAACATTTTGGTTAGCATTAGCTGCATAAGCTACTGTGCTATATGCAGAAACATCAAGATTTGCACCACCAGCAGAAACTCCGTCAATAGTTGGTGAATTTGCTCCCGTACCTGTAAATATATTATTCAAATCCATTTTACCTACACCCATATCAGCTATTGGTGTATAAGTTGGAAATGTAGTTACAGCATTTGCAGTAGCTGTTGGCGTTTGAAAAGCTGCTGTTACATTGGTATTCAATATAGGCTGATAAGTAACAGATGTACTGGCTGCTACTCCTGTTCCCAAGTATAATTGCCCTGCACCTTCTACACGAATACGGTTAGTTAATGCAGTTGCCGAACTTCCTGTAATTTGGAAACCCATATCACGAAACACAGAACCACTACGAACAATTAGACTACCATTAACGGTTAAGACATTGAGCATATCTTTATAAACTTTGGTTGCTGCTGCACCATTGCCTCCTGACAAAATTAATGTGCCGTAAGTCATAGGTGTTGCAGGGTCTGCTGAACCTACAGTTACAGTTCCTCTAACAAGTTGATTGATACCTGCAATATATTCTACAATACTTGCATTTTGAGAACTATCTGCCGCCGCTGTTGATATAGCACCATTTGTTAAAGTTTGGGCTGCTAATGTTCCATTTGTTCCATTTGACAAAATAATTTTATCACTTGTATAACAGGTTGGGAATACTGTAGCTGTTCCAGCATTTCCTAAACGCAAAGCAGAATTTGCACCAATAGTTAAAGTATTTGTTGTATTACCTCTTATTTGATTACCATTATCTATTAACTCTCCCTTTGTAATTGTCAAATCTTTATTGACCGTAATTGTAAAAGTGTTAATTGTAACACTTGGAAAAGTGTTACGTTTATTTACAGTCAAATTATTGAATGGACTTACTGCACATAAATTTGCAGAAGCACCACAATTATAAGTTCCATTGCAAGTTGTCGTTGTTGTTGGTGCTAATGCTCCTTGTATGCCTGCCATACTCATTGTTTGATTATTAGCTATACCATCAAAAGTTACAGTAGCATTGCAAACCCCCACAGCGCCACCACAAGCATTATACTTAATTTGACTTTGGTTAAATGTAGGCGAAGGTGGAACATTTATAGTAAAATTACCTTGTAAATTAATATTCTTGCCTTTTGCTAAGAGTTCTCCCAAATTAAAAGTAATAGAACCATTGCCATTATTGTTACAGTCTATATTATCTGTTAAAAACCAACGGTCTGGTGCATTAAAAGCCAGAGGTCCGAAAAATTGTCCTGCTTTAGGATTTTGAATGGCTTTAAATGTACCTCCACCTAAACCTGCACTTTGCATACTAAATGTTCCAGGGAACTGATTGAGTACGCCACCTGGTAGCTTTAGCCTTCCATAAACCTCAATAGTTGGTGCTCCTACTGCTGTTGCTCTTAAACGAGCCATATTAAAAGTTGCTCCTGTATGAGGAACACCTGAAATATTGCCTTGAGAGTTTGTAGTATCTGTTTCGGCAGTATTATTATTATTAAGGTCTTCTATCCATATCATATCTTTAATATAGACAAAAGGTACATTTACATCACAGAAAGAGCCATAAGCTGCGGGTAATCCAAGACTTGTATTATTATTCGGGAAAGAAACATTGGTAAAATAAGCAATATCTCCTGCAGTAGGCGTACAACTTGTCGGATTGCTATATGCTGGATAAGTTTTTGACCAATTTTCAAAATTAGACCAATTATTATTTTGAGTAGCTGATGCTCCTCTACCGCCCATCCAGTAATATTCATTACCAAAAATTCCAATAAAAGTGATAGTAGTACCAATAATTGTATTATTACCTGCATCTTGACTATCATTAGCTAATACTGTACCGTTACAAGGCAGTGCACCACCCGAAAGCACTGCAATGTCTTGTATAATACTTCTCTGCCAAGTTTGATTAATTTTGAAACAGAAACTACCTTGAACTCCTGACGTTGTAGAGCTTACACTTACCCATTCCGAACAAGTTGGAGCAATGGTCATAACATTAGTAACTCTAACAACAGGATTTAAACCAACCGCAGGCACATCTTTTGAAGGAATTTGGAAATAGGCAAAGGGATTTAGTGTAATATTATCTATAGTGTGTAAACCACTCATGCCTGTACCAGTGTTGTTAATATTACAAATTGTTCTGTTGCCAACCGTAAAATTACGCAAGCCACAATCTACTGTACCTGCAAAGGACACACGGTTATCATTACCAAGTATGAATGTAGAACCTGCTGATGTGCCTGTGGTGTTATCTGTTGTGTTGCCATTTGTCCATGTTTTAGTTGGTGCACCAAATACTGTTGTTGTAAATGCTCCTACTCCTGCTGGAGTTGATGATGTTCCCCAATTTACAGGGGCATTGCGTTGGTCTATTCTACCATTAAAAATGATGTTATTACCTGTCAATGTTAAAGCCCCATTTCCTATACTTACATTTTGGCGGAAGAATACAATACCATTTGTAGTAAGTGTGGGTTGAAGCCCTGCACCTGCAATATTAAAAGCATCTGTAAAAGCTACATATCCATTAAGTTCATTAGCTACACTGTTTAAGACTATTATATTATTTGCCCCATTAAAATTTACTGCTTCTTTGAAAATTGTTGTATTACTTGCCGTAGTTGTTCCAAATGTTGCAGTAGCTGTATTACTATTTACAGTCAAGCTATTGTTAAACAAAGTATTTCCTGTAAGATTTATAGTCGCAGCTCCTGCCATAGCTACAGCATTTACTAATACAGCACCACCAAATATTTGAGTCCCTGCATTTGCAGTATTACTCAATAAAGACATTGGCGTTGATGTATTGGCAAAAGTTAGTGTACCTGTTGTGGCTACAAAAGTATTATTACCTTGAAACCTCATCGTAGCACTTGGTGTTGCAGAAGTAGTTGCATTGGTAATTGTACAAGTTGTAAATCTGGTGTCCGCAAATAAACCTACTGTTGTATTTGTATAAGTTAAACTTGTAGGTGTACCATTAAAAGTTGCACGTTGAAAATCTGCTGCACCTGCTGCATTAGCGGTTGAGCCTATGGTTACTAAACCTGTAAAAGTAGCACTTGTTACAGGATTTACTGTTGTTCTTGTATTTGTTCCATAAGTTGTTGTGTTTGCCACAGTCATCGTAGTTGATAAAAATGTACTTGTGGTATTATTGCCAAACAAGATAGAATTAAATGTTTTGGCAGATGTATTGTTATTTACATTAACAGTTACTGTTGAGGCTCCTGTATTCAAAAACTCTACATCATTAAATCCATAAGTACCCACACCATTTGCATTAATAGTAACAGTAACATTTGCTACGGGTGACAGGCTTCGTAAATTGTATAAGTTCTTCGCAACTGTACCCATTTCTATTGTTCTGGTAGAGGCTGCTGTGTTACTCAAAATAATCTGTGAAGTTCCTGCGTTGAGTGTAAAGTTTGTTGTATTACCTCTAAAATCCATAATTGTACTTGTGCCACCACTCAAAGTAACAACAGAAGTTCCTAAGTTTAAAGTTCTTGCTGCATCTAATGTGGCAAAGTTATTTCCTCCTCTTGTAAATGAACTTGCTCCAAAAGGAACACCTGCCACAGGGTTTGCATTAATTAAAGTTGCTGCAACAGTTTGATTATTGGTTATTAATGTACCACCTGCTAAGAAAATTCCACCTGTTGTTGCAAAAGCATCTTGTAATGTCCATGTGCTTGGTGTACCATTCAAATCTCTAAAATAAGCACCTGCAGTTCCAAAACTTTTTCCTGCCATCGTGATAGTTCTTGGTGCTACTACAATGTCCGACTGTGGATTAAAAACTACACTATTTGCTGTATTTGTCAAGCTCATTCCAGCAACAAAAGTCAAATTTCCACCAATCGTAAGTTCAGTATTATTTTGATTAAATATAGGATTATTTGTTGCACCTGTCCAATTCATATTACGACATTCGTAGAAGCTAGTAGCTGCAAGTCCCGTTAAAATACAAGTTTGTCCTGCCGCACTAAATGAGTTTGCATCAAAATTTACATCATCATTAATTGTTGGCGGACATTCGCCACCTGCACCATTTGAAACCAATGACCAATTGGCTTCAACACCCCAGCTTGGAGTTGCTGTACCTTTCCCTACCCAAAATAAGTTTCGGTATTGTGTAGTGGTGTTAAAACCTGCTGTACAAGCACCAGATGGATTTACTGCCGTATTTACCGTAATTGCTGAACCTATATTTGTAACATCTCTTAACAATCCAATGTTATCCCAAGTTTGACCCGCAGTGGCAAAATTTGTTGTAGCACAAACACTTAACGAATTTGAAATAATACTTACCCTTGCTGTGCAAATGGCAATGACTCTAAACAAGCCCGCAACACTTGTAGTGCCTCCTATGCTAAAAGCCCAAGTAGAACCATTGCGAATGGTTACATTTTGTATGCTATTTGTACCTGTATTGCTAAATAAAATATCAGATGAATTTCCACCTACATTGGCTAAAATATCTCTAAACATATTATCTGTTCCTGCTCCACCACCAAAAGTTGCATTAAAGTTATTATCAAAAATAATGTTACTTGTGCCTGTAAATGTACAAGTACCAATATTTTCAATTTCTTTTGCTGTTGTGTTATTAAATGATGAACCGAAAGTCAGGTTAGCATTATTAAAAGTCATACCTGCATTCGTGGTCAAACTAATAATTGTGGCTGCTGTACTTGTTGCAAAAGTCATTGCACGGTTTGTAGTAAGCAAACCGTCATAAATACCCACACCATTTGCCCCATAATCTATTACATCTGCACTTGTTTGAAAAGTGGCAGTGTTTCTAAATCTTGTAATTACATTGGTATTAAAATCAACAGCACCATTAACTATGGTATTACCTGCCATATCAAAACCAATTGTTGTATTTGGAGTCCTGACTGTCAAGTCGTTAATAGTTTTAGGTGAAGTTCCATTAAAAGTAATATCTGTTAATGTTTGAACATCAATATTATTAAAAGTCAATATTTGTGGCGTTGTTGGCGTATTGACTGTTAAGATTTTAGCTGTTATTCCTGTAACATTGAAATTACCCAATGCTAAATTTAACGTACCTAAATTTATTGTATTTGTTGCATTACCCGTAAAATTAATTGTTGAAAATGGTGCAACCCCAGCATTGGTTGCGTTTGTTGTAATGGCTGTTCCGCTAATGTCAAATATTGTAGCTCCTGTATTATCTGCAATGTTAATAGTAGATGCCACAGTTGCATTAGCAAAAGTTAATGTTCTTGTTGCTGCTCCTGTTGCCAAAAACTGTCTTGTTGTGAGAGTATTTGCAGTTGTGTTAGCAGCATTGATAGTTTTCAAATGCCCTTGTGTAAGTGTTAAAATACCACCTGTTGTGGCAGTTCCTAATTGAAAATTACCTTCAAGAGTCCAAGTTACGCCTAAACCTGTGTCGTTAATTGTTACATTCGCATTTGTAAGTGTTGTTGTGCCATTTGGTTGAATAAATCTATTCACACCAATTAAAGCAGCTACTGCGGCTGTTGGTGCAGTAGCAAGTGTTGCACTCAAAGTAATTGTGCTATTGACACCCGAAAAATCAGTTCCTACTGCTACAATAGGTAATGTAAGATTTTCTGCAATTCTCAAGCCTAATGTATTGGTAATGATAGGGTTACGTGATGCCGTTGTAATTTGCCAATCCATTGTTCTGCAATTTGCAGCTACATCAATATTCATCGTATTACCATTAACCGTATAGGAATTGTTATTCACAATTACAATATCATTGATAGTTGGTGGACATTCGCCAACAGGCAAACCTGTTGCAGATAACGACCAACTATTAGGGTCTGACCAGTTCTGACTACCTGCTATTGCACCTCTTTGCGACCAATATAATGTTCTACCCGTTGTTGAACTTACAAAAATAATATTTGTGTTATTGCCACCATCACCATTTAAGGCATTGACTGTAACAGTTTGACCTAAAACATTATCAATATCTGTTACTAAAACGTGATTCCAAACTTGGGCAGTTCCAAAAGTAAGCCTTGCAACTGTTGCGTTGGTTGTAGAACGAATATTGACATAAGACAATGGAGGATTACTACAATCTCCAAGTGGAATTAAGTTTGCACCCGCAGCAAAAGTATTTGATGTACCTGCATTTGTGCTAAAACGCAAGGTGCTACTCATGCCTGCGGTAAAGTTTGCAGCAAAGTTATTGTTATCTGTTGTGGTTGCAAAAGTAACCGCAGAAGTTGTACCAACAGTTATAGCCCCATTAAAATCATTATTACCTGTATTGTTAAAATTTAGGATATGACCTGCACCCACACCTGTCATGATAGCATAGGTATTATTTACAATTCCAGTAAAAGTTAGATTATTTGTTCCTGCAAAACTAAAAGTATTACCTGCGTTATGTGTGAAAGCATTTGCAAAAGTAAAGGCTGAGCCTGCTGCACTTGACGTAATATTTGCAGACGAAGTAACAGTATTATTAAATGTAAATAATGAGGCAACGCCTATAAATGTCAAATTAGCACCTGTATTAAAAGTTGTGTTACCATTCCATACACTTGTAGCTCCTGTTGTACTGTTAAATAAAACAGGTGCAGTTAAAGTTTTGTTGCTAAATCCAGAAACAGTAAATGCTGTTACAGGATTTACTACTGTAATACCGTTAATGGTTAAAGTATTAGCTGGTGTGTTTGAAGTAGCTAAGGTAATATTTGTAAAAGTTCCTGTATAATTTAATAACGGAATAGTTTTGGCAATAACGCCAGTGTTTATTGTAATATTACCACTACTTGTGTTTGATAATACAAAAGAAGCAGTAGCACCTGATGAAATAGAGAAACTATTATCACCACTAAAATCTATTGTAGGCGTGCTATTATCTGACAATAAACCTGTTACAGTGATTGTAGATGTACCCAGAATTAAATTTCTTACAGAGCCAGATATAGAACTTAAACGGCGACATAAAACTGCTTGGCTATTGGTATTTAAAGTACCATCTATGTAATTAATCAATCCATTTGCACCTGCAACATCTATTGTGTTTATCGGAGTTGCTAATGTCCACGAACCCAAACCTGTGCCACCATTTGCAGTAGAATTAAAATCTATATTTGCAAAATTACGTAATGCTGTTGTAGAATTTATGCTTATGGTTGCAGGAGAAGTTTCTAAAAATGGCGCTGCTGAAACAGGGAAATTAGACGACTTGACAAATATAATTTTTCCTAAAAAATTAGTAATTCCTGCCTGTATTACATTGGCGGTATTGATATTAAAATTGCCCCCAACTGTCCAAGTTCTTGAGGCAACTCCTGATAAAGTAGCTACTTTTCCTGCTGTGGTCAATGCAGACATATTTACACTTTTACAAACTGCATCAACATCAAAAGTAATCGTAAAACCTGCTGCTGCTACAATAGAATTATTATCAACTGTTACATTGTCAAAAATTGTAGGGATACATTCACCACCTGCACCACCTGAACTTAAAGACCAACGGTTTACATCACTCCAATTTCCTGTCCCTCCTACCCAAAATAAATTACGACCTGTACCTGTTGCACTTGATATAAAAGTAATTGCTGTGTTATTACCACCATCTGCATTTGCTGCATTTGCAGTTACAGTTGCACCAGCTACATTAGTTATGTCTTGTACTCTTGTATTTGCCCAAGTTTGTGCTATAGCAAAAGTAACTCGTGCTGCTGTTGCTGCGATTGCAGACTGAACTTTTACAAAAGAGGTTGGTGGATTGGTACAATCACCAGTAGGAACTATAGAAGCTGCACCTGTAAATGTATTTGAAGTTCCTGCTCTTGTACTAAATTGAACAGTTGTATTAATTGCCATTGCCAAATTACCTGCAAAAGTATTGTTCGTTGTGGCATTGAAAGTTAATACTCTTGTTGTTGCAAGATTTATTGTGCTGCTAAATATATTATTTACATTTGATAAATTAGTAGCACTATTTAAAACAACAGCACCTGTAAAGGTATTATTTCCCGCAGTATTTGTAAAATTGGTAGTACCGCTTGTGGTAGTTGTAAATGTGCTGCTAAAAATGTTGTTTCCTGTGTTGCTAAAAGTAGCTATTGCAGAAGTTAAGTTTAATGCACTTGTAAAAGTTGCATTGTTACCTCCAAAAGTTGCTGTTACAGATGCGGGTAATGTAATTGCACCAACATAAGCAGATGAACCCGTGCCTGAAACTGCAAAAGTAGTTTTTGCA
>JAYTNF010000029.1:0-4959 GCA_043748455.1 Cytophagales bacterium | reverse complement strand
GAGAAAATTATTACCGCATTGCTTCTGATGTAAGACAACAAGAGGTTATCTTAATTGGTGGCACAATTTCAGATGCTGCAACCTTAGAATTATACGATTTAGCTTGTGGAATTGTGCATTATGGGGCAAAAAAACTGACTATTGTCATTCCTTATTTTGGCTACTCAACAATGGAAAGAGCAGTAAAAACAGGCGAAATTGTTACTGCCAAAAATAGAGCCTTGTTATTATCTGCCATTCCCTCAGCACCTTATGGCAATGAAGTCATTATGGTTGATTTACATTCCGAAGGTATTCCCCATTATTTTAACAATAATTTACGTACATTTCATCTTTATGCAAAGCCTGTTATTATAGCATTAGCGAAAAAATTTGGTGGTGAAAAATTTGTCTTTGCTTCCACAGATGCAGGCAGAGCAAAATGGGTAGAATCCTTAGCAAATGATATGCATGTAGAGGCAGCTTTTGTCTATAAACGGCGTACAAGTGGCAGCGAAACTCAGGTTACAGGTGTAAATGCAGATGTAAAAGGCAAAATTGTTGTGATTTATGATGACATGATTCGCACAGGTGGCTCTTTAATTCAAGCCGCAAAAGCCTATAAAGAAGCTGCGGCATCAAAAATTTATGTGATAACCACACACGGATTATTTCCAAATAACGCCATAGAAAAAATCAAAAATTCTGGAGTTATAGAAAAAGTAGCTGCAACAGACACACACCCAAACGCAGAAAATTTAGCAGATGATTTCTTAGTTATTGAATCCATTAGCGAATTATTGAAAGATACATTACTAAGTCTGAAATAAGTAAGTTAATTTCATATTTCATACATCATATTTTATATTTGTTACTTATGTATTTCTTTGTACCTTTGCGGCATGAATATTATAAAAGAATATACACAAACATTGCCTGTCATGGAGGCATTTTATACCTTACAAGGTGAGGGAAATTATCAAGGCAGTGCAGCTTACTTCATTCGTTTAGGCGGTTGTGATGTAGGTTGCGTTTGGTGTGATGTCAAAGAATCTTGGGACGCAAATCTTCATCCACAAAAAAGTATTAGCACAATAGTAACCGATGCCACAATTCATTCGGCACGTCTTGCTGTTGTTACAGGTGGTGAGCCATTGATGTATAATTTGGATAATTTGACCACAGCACTACATGAACAAGGTTTTCAAACAAATATAGAAACTTCTGGTGCTTATAAACTTTCTGGAAAATGGGACTGGATTTGCTTTTCGCCTAAGAAGTTTAAGCAACCTCTGCTTGAAGTTGCTGAACAAGCCCATGAATTAAAAGTAATTATTTACAATAAAAGTGATTTTGAATGGGCAGAAAAATATGCTGCCTTAGTTAATCCTACTTGCAAATTATTTTTGCAACCAGAATGGGATAAAACGGAGCAAGTGTTACCACAAATCATAGAATATGTTAAGAATAATCCAAAATGGCGGGTATCTCTACAAGTACATAAATATATGAATATTCCCTAAATTTATTTATATTAGAACTAACAGTTCTTAGAGAACTATTAGTTCTAATATAATATAAAAATTAATTAAAAAAAAGTGTGCTATAATTTGGAAGATAAAAATAAATGTATCATCTTTGCAATGCTTTAAACGTAAAGCAGCTTTCATAAATTAGATAAGCGAAATAAAATAGAGAGATGCCTGAGTGGTTAAAGGACCGGTTTGCTAAACCGTCATCGGGTTACACTGATGCATGGGTTCGAATCCCATTCTCTCTACAAATTTCGGGGTGTAGCGTAGTCCGGTATCGCGCCTGCTTTGGGAGCAGGAGGCCGTAGGTTCGAATCCTGCCACCCCGACATAAATTTTGTCGCAAAATATATTTTGGTGTAAAATTATTTATTATAGTCAATCCTCGCATTAGCTCACTAATATACAATTTTTGCAATTTTTAGCAACTCATTTAAAATATTTATTAAATTTCGGGGTGTAGCGTAGTCCGGTATCGCGCCTGCTTTGGGAGCAGGAGGCCGTAGGTTCGAATCCTGCCACCCCGACCATCTTGTTTTTATATTCATGTATAAAAGCAATTCTCTCCTCCAATGATTTCCTTAACTATTTCATATTTTTTGTAAAAATATCAAATAATTAGATATAATTTTGAGTAAACTAATTTTGTCATTCTTAGCTTGCTAAGAATGACAAAATATACAAATAAATTTGTCTTAATGCTTACCTACAATTTTGGGTAGTGGCAAAAAAATGTGATATGATAATTAATTACTTACTTGGTTGTGGTTTAAAATATATGATAACTATAATTAATTGATAATCAATAGGTTATAAGCTATTTTTGTAAAAGCTATTTTTTTGTAAATCATTTTATCGTACCTATGTACAGTTAATTTTCATCAGTTGTTAAAATATTTGTACAGAACACTGTTTAGACATAAAATAACAAAGATTTTCTATCATACATTTTAAACCCCACAACCACTTATTTTATTACGCTTAAAACAGCTCCTAAATCTATAAATAAGCATGATATTTCCAAGTAAGATACATAATTTTTGGTTAGTTAAATTTTAATTATAAAAAAACACTTAAATTAGATTTTTTGTAAGAGAAACAAAATTAAATGGCAAAAGTGGAAAATGTAATTCTTATTAGAAATAAGTTTTCCACTGCTTATGAATAAAACTGAAAATATCTTTTAATATTCTCTCGGTATTTTCTATGAGAATTGCTTGATATGTGTCATAAAACGAAGTTGTGAAACACTATTTTTTATTGACTACGTAAACTCCAGAAATAATCAATGCCATTCCTCCAAAATGCCAAATTCCAATAATTTCGCCTGCGTACCAGCCCCAGAATAAAGCAACTACGGGAATTAAATATGTGGTCATACTTGCCTGAACTGCTGATGAAATTTGCACCAATTTATTAAACAGAATTAATGCAAAAGCACTTCCCAAAGTTCCTAAAATGATAAGAGATAATAATGATTTTGTAAAATTAGGGTGATTTATAATTTGTGTAGTATCTGTGGTTAATAAATATGCCAATGCAAAAGGTGCTGTTGTGGTTAAGGCACAAGCTGCTACGTAAATCGGATTTACTCCGCCTAAATACTGTCTTACTACATTAATACTCAATCCATAGCAAATAGTTGCAGCCATAACAAGCAACACATATAAATTTACTGTGCCAAGATTTCCATCAGATTTTAATAAACTTAATCCACAAGCACCAATAAATCCTAATAATAAACCTAAGATTTGTGTCATTTTTAAAGGGGTTTTGAATAATACAATCCCAATTAAAAGTGTAAACATAGGAGTTAGGGCATTTAAAATACCTGTAACTGAGCTACTTAATGATGTTTGTGCAAAAGCAAACAAAAAGGAAGGAATTAAATTACCAACTAAACCTGAAATGGCGACATATTTCCATTTATCAAGTGGAATTTTGCGAAAAACAAAAATGGTAAATGGTGAGAAAATCAATGCTGCAACTAACATACGTAATGCACCAACTTGTCCTGCTGAAAATGTAGCCAGACTATTTTTTATCAACATAAAAGAACTTCCCCAAATCAGAGATAGTGCCACAATTAAAATCCACGACATGGTCGAGTTCTGTATTTTCATAATTTTTTAAACATTATCGCAAATTTAATTACTGAATTATCAAAAAAGACTAAAATTAAGCACTAAAAACTATTTGTCTCCATCGGGTGCTTTGCTACCAAAATATTTTTTAAAATGTGCCTCATATTCCTCTGAATATGTACCAATGCGGTTCATAGTAGCACGAAATTCACTTTCGTCTAAACCTTCCACTTCTCTGATAGATTTGAGATAAATATGGTTTTCAAACTTCGTAAAACCAACACCAAATAAATCGTGAGCAAGGTCTAAAACTTCTTCATAAAAAGTGTCTTTGCCAACAGTTGGAATTTCTGTAATCGGTGCCATAACTTGCACGTATGTTGATTTATTATTTTCGTCATCAAAAACATCTATCCAAACAGGCACATTTCCTTTTTGCAAATTCCACGTACCATCTTGGTCGCCACGTGTAGAAGCAACATCAACACCTAATTCTCCGATAACCTTTTCAACAAGGTTGTAATAATATTTTATATCTTTCATTATGTTATGTTTCAAAAATTAAAATATTTATTTCTAAAATTTTTGATAATATTTTAGGAATTTAGCTTTATAAATAGTGTTGATTATCAATAATTTAAGAATTTAGAACCTGTAGTTTAAAATTTGGAATTACTTATAAACCTCATTCACTAATTGTTCCACTACTTTTGGCAGCCATTCATGTTCTAATAATAAAACTTTTTTTGCTATCATTTCAGCATTATCATCAACATCAATGGCACATTTTTTCTGCAAAATAATCCCACCCTCATCATATTTTTGATTTACAAAATGAATTGTAATGCCCGTTTCTGTTTCATTTGCTTGTTTTACAGCCTCATGCACATGCATACCAAACATGCCTTTACCACCATATTTAGGCAATAAAGCAGGGTGAATATTAATAATTTTGTGTGGATAATGAGCTACTAAATAATCTGGAACTAACCACAGAAAACCTGCAAGTACAATAAGTTGCACATCTTGAGCTTGTAAATAATCTAAAACAGTTGTTTGTTCATAAAACTGTTGTCTATTAAAAACAAAAGTCTCTATATTTATTAGAGGCTTAGAGGTTTTCATGAGACTTAGTTTTTCTAAAATTGGTGCATCAGCCTTATTAGAAAGCACTAAAAATGAAATAGGAGTTTTTATTTTATAGTCAGTATCTACATAATTACTAAGATAATCAATTATCTTTAAGGCATTTGAGCCTGTTCCTGAGGCGAAAATTGCAATTTTCATATTATTTCTTCGTTTTTACTATAATAACATTATCAAATATAAGTTTTTTGATAGCATTACAAATGTGATTTAGATTT
>JAYTNF010000028.1:0-9380 GCA_043748455.1 Cytophagales bacterium | reverse complement strand
CCTAAAAAGAATGTGCAAGCTGCTATTCAGAAATTGCAAACGATGCAATTATATGATGGTGCTTTGACGTATTGGGAAGGTGGCACGTATGAAAGTTGGTTTGGTACGGTTTACGCTGCACACTTTTTAACAGAAGCAAAAAGTGCGGGTTATGAAATAGAAAAGAAATTTTTAGACAAAATTTATGCGTATTTGGATATGAAAGTTAAACGTAAGAATACGCAAGATTACATATATTTTGATGCCGAAAATAAACGAATTGTAGGAAGAATTGCCCCAAAAGAAATTCTTTATAGTTTGTATGTTTTGGCAATGGCAGGGCAACCCGACAAATCTACAATGAATTATTACAAAGCAAATCCTGATATGTTGGCTCTCGATTCGAAATATTTGTTGGCAACTGCTTATCAAATTATTGGTGATAATGCTTCGTCGAGGGCTATTATGCCTTCAAAATTTGAAGGGCAACGTGCAGAAACGGAGTTTGACGGTAGTTTTTCGTCTTATATACGTGATGAGGCAATGGCGTTGAATGCGTTAATTGACACAGACGAAAAAAATCCGCAAATTGAGGTAATGGCAAGGCATTTATCGCAACAAATGAAAAATGCACGTTATTTGAACACACAAGAAAATGCTTTTGGTTTGTTGGCTTTGGGCAAATTGGCGAAAAAAGCAAACGAAAGTACCATTACTGCAACGGTTTCGGCAAATGGTTCGAAAGTGGCAGATTTTAACGGAAATGTCTTAGTTTTGAAAAAAGGAGTTACAGGCAAAAAAGTAGAAATTGCTTTGAAAGGTGCAGGAAAATTGTACTATTATTATGAAATTGAAGGGCTTAATGCAAGTGGAAAATTTGTAGAAGAGGACAATTTCTTGAAAGTTAGGCGTATTTTTATGGATAGAGATGGCAATTTGTTGAGCCAAACTAAGCCATTGAAAAAAGGTGATATGTTGGTTATTCGCCTTGATTTACAGACAATTAACTCAAAAGATGTGCCAAATGTGGTGATTACAGATATGTTGCCCGCAGGTTTTGAAATTGAAAATCCTCGCCTAAGCAATATCCCTGGTATGGATTGGATAAAAGATGCTGCCAATGCCGAACATTTTGATTTTAGAGATGATAGGGTGAATATTTTTGTAACTGCAAGTCCAAAACCAAAGTCGTTTTATTATGTGGTGCGTTGTGTGTCATCGGGCAGTTTCCGAATGGGTCCCGTGAGTGCAGACGCAATGTATAATGGGGAATATCATAGTTATAATGGGGCTGGGACTGTGGTGGTGCAGTAAATTGAATGTAAAACTTTCCAAAAGTGAAAAACTTTTGGAAAGTACAGCTACTTTTGGAAAGTTTTTTTACTTTCCAAAAGTTTGGTGCAATAAAATATCAAACTTTCCAAAAGTGAAAAAACTTTTGGAAAGTACAGTTACTTTTGGAAAGTTTTTTTACTTTCCAAAAGTTCTTTTCATAACATATCTAAATCCTCCCAAATAAGTGGCTTTTGATGATACAACTCAAACTCTTTTTGGTCACCAAATAAAGTAATTACATTTTCTCTTGATAATTTTGTTGGATTTTGGCTGAAAAAGCTATGAAAAGATGTATATTTCCAATGATGAATATCTGGAACCAAATTATGTTTGATAGGATTAAAGTGAATATAATGAATAAGTTGTAGTAAATAATCTGGGCTATTGACTTCTTTTCGTTTAAAATTAGGCATAAATAAACTACCCATACGGCTTTGTTGTATATTCAAGGCTTGGGTATAAGCACTAAAAAAATTAGAAAATTGTTTGCTAACAAATTTTGTACTTTCTAAATTTGGCAATTTTTTACCTAATTTCATTCTATCTTTAATTACATTCTCATCTCTAATTCTTACCAATAAATGAAAGTGATTTGGCAGTAAGCAATAAGCATAGGTTTCTAGAACAGAATGTAGATGTTCTGTATATTTTCGTAAGAAAAAATCATAATTCCCTTCGTTATAAAACAAATTTTCTTTACCGTTTGCGTGGTTATAAATGTGATAAAATTTTTCAGGCTCTAATAAAGGTTGCATAAAATTATTAAATTAGCTTATGTTAAGATACTAAACTTTGGTATAATGAAATAAAAAACTTTCCAAAAGTGAAAAACTTTTGGAAAGTACAGCTACTTTTGGAAAGTTTTTTTACTTTCCAAAAGTTTTACGCAATAATTTTATGAATAACTGCAATAATTTCTAAGGTAAAATAGTCTTTTTCGGTGGTGTTGATATTGAAATAGCAATTATTATTTGCAAATTTAACAATACTGAGAATTTCTATTTCGTGCCAAAAAGCATCAGGTTTAGGTATGTTTTTTATGGACAATCTATACATTTCTGTTATCATATTTCTGTCTGCATTTTCTATACTTATTAGTAAATTTATTAACCTTTTATAGTTAGAATTTTCAAACAAACTATAACTATGCACAATATACAAATTAGGCAAATCATAAAATTTAACAAAATTACCTTCTATATAACTTGAACTTAATAACCACCAAAAGTTATTCATTACCACATTATCTAATATTCGTTTAATTCCTTCTGGTTCTTCATTTTCTGCCAAATATTTTGATAAGTCTTTAAGATAATCAGAGGTAATTTGCATATCAAACCTATCAATCACAAAAGTAGGCTTTTCCATTTGTTGCAAAATGTTGTAATAATGTGCGAAATTCATCTGAAAATGTGTTTAAAGAGTTGTTAAATTACGCTATAACTTTATGAATAACTGCAATAATTTCTAAGGAATTTTTCAGAAAATGTAGTAAAATTTTGTAAATATGTAAAATAATTTGTATATTCGAGTAATGAATAACTCAAATATGAAAACACAAAAAAGACAAGAAAAATCTTATCCTTATATGACTTTTGAAGAGTTAAAGGCAAAATACCCTGATACTTGGGTACTTTTACAAGATAGTAATAGCCTACTTGTTGGCTTAAAAGTACACGGTGGCAAATTTGTATATAAAAATAAGAATAAAAATAAAGTTATTCTAAAAATAGCCCAATTTAATGAAGTCAGTAAATGGTCTGTTGTTTATACAGGTGAAATTAAATTGCCTAAAAATACAATTATTTGTCTATGAAAACGGAAAACTTGATTCCAAGAATGAAAAAAATACATGCTAAAATTTCCATAGTAAATATACAAGTTATTGTCTGTTGGTTTCTAAAATAAACTTCCTCCATATTAAAACTATTGGTTTTGAGATTTTTAAATGAGGCAATAAAACCCAATATTCTATCTTTCAACAAAAAATATAATAAGTCAAAACTTTAGCTTCTTATTCCAAATTACAGAGCAAAAATATACACTCATTATTTTCTCATTTATTAGGTAACTTTTTAATAGGATTTTTTATATTTGTCTGTATATATTTTAATCAAAATATTTAATATTTTATGAAAAAAGTGTTTTTATTCTGCCTTGTGGCAAGTATTATGTTGGTTTCTTGTGCTAAAAAAGTAAACAATGAAACAACAAATGTAGCAAGTATTGGAGCAGGAATGTATTCTTTCCAAAAAACATCAGCTGACGACCCAAAAGGAGAGGTTATGATAGACCTTGAAATGAAGGCTGATGGAACTGCACAAATGGTTTATGGTGCATACCAAACCATGAATACCTATAACTGTAAGTTGGTTAGCAAAGATGACAAAACTTCAGACTTAGTTTTGGAGAGTTTAGGGCAATGTCTTGTAGAACCTTCTGATAAAAAGGGAGACATTATTGCTACTGTTACCAAAATTTCAGACGATAAAATTGAACTTTTGTGGGGAACTGAGAAATCTGTGCTTGAAAAAGCTAAGTAAGTTTAAGTAAGCTTATTTTTTAGTTATCAATAATTTAGGATATTTATGAAATAAATGTCCTAAAAATACAAATTAAGAGATAAAAATAAGGTATTTTATTATGTAAAAAACCTTATTAATAAAAATTTAAGCATTTTAATACTTAAATTAAGTAAATTGATAAAACTTTCTATTTAATGCTTTTGATACGCCTGCCAAACTTCCCAAGCCGAATGTTCCTGAACTTTACCATTTGCGATATTTTGTGTAGAAATTTCAGAGGCAATTCCCCAGTGCTGTGCCAATTCTTTGTAGGCTTTTAGCAGTGAATAATTTGGGTGATAAATATGCCCAGGTTCCGAACTTACACCGTTGAGTTCCATAATCCGAATATTTGTACCTGCATATAAATCTTCCAAAGATTTTACTCTGATGTCAAATCTACCATAATAAAAACCTTCAATTTGTTTAGATATTTTATCAAATATTTCGTGTAATTGTTTGTTAATCAAATAATTACAATTTACAAATTTTGTTCCTCTACAATGATTTCCGATGGGCTCTATTAACCAAACTTCGCCATTCGCTAAAATTTCGTCTAATTTTGTTCCCCATTTTTGCGTTAAAACAGCTAATTGAAATCTTGCTCTGTCGTTTTGTTCTAATAATTCTTTTATGGTATTGCTCCCGTTGCCTTGCACTTGCAAAAATTCTTTGCCTACAATAGAGCTTACAATGCCTGTATTTTCGTTGGGTTTGCGGTAATAAAACACACCTAATTCCATTTCAAAATCTACATATTCTTGCAATAACATAGCAACTTCAATATTTTTAGCTGATTTATCAACACCATTTTCTACTCCAAAATAGCGAAAAACATCTTGCAAATTATTCATTTTTTCTACACCATTTCCTCGTTCTCCTATATCTGGTTTGAGAATAAAAGGAAACTTAAAACCTTGATTTTCAATGCTTTCAATAGTTTCAATAATTTTATTGATGCTTGTATTTTGTGGAAAAAATACAGTTTTAGGCAAATATTGTTGCGGAATTAGTTTAAAGATTTCATTTTTGCTTTCGCCAAAAAGTCCACCTAAAAAAATTGCAGGATTAGCAGCCGTAAACATTGTTAAACTTCGGTGCTTAATTGCCAAATAAACAAAATAAGGCAGCAAAGGCAAGTAGAAAATGTACCAAGTCCAATATTCAAAATTGGTGAGTTTTATCCAAAATAAAGGTAATTTCATTAATATTTATGTTTTTTTATTTATTTAATGCTATTTTTCAAACTGTCCGTTAATTGTCTTTTATCTATGTAATCAACAAAAGTATTTGAATAAACGATATAAGTAATATTAACAAAAGCATTTGTTGTTGTAAATTTTAATCGACAAGGAGTTTTAAAATCTCCTTTATATCGCAATAATTTAGCAATTAATACTTGTTTTTCCTCAATAACAACATCTCTTGCACTTGTTTCACAAAAATAGCTTATCGGAGTTTCTATATCTACCCAAATTCCTTGTTCATTTTTCGCTTGCCTAACTGTATGTCCAAAATGATTATATTTGCCAACGTAAATTAATAAATAACCCAAAGTATAAACAAAAATTGGATAGGCTTTAAAGGTTTTAGTCGAATCAATGATTTTTTTTCCTTCTTTTTCAGAATAATGTTTATAATAATCTGTATAATTTAACGAAAATGTCGTATCAACTACAATTTTAATTTCTGTACTATCTGCAAAATTATTATAATAAGGATATTTTTTTTGTTGATAATTCCACTCAAAAATAGCTTCTTGTCCAAGTTTAATCGTATCTGTTTGTTTTCCAATATAAAAAACAGGATAAAATCCTTGTCTATTTTCTGCTGAATATGGCAAAAAGTTATTACACTCTTTTGCAGAATCTATCAATATAAGATTTCCACTTTTTTGAATGGTTGTTGCAATTTTATTTTGTTTGCAACTACTCAATAGCACACTGAAAATGAATAAAATAATATATAATTTCATATTGCATTTTGGTAGTGGTAAAAAATGTATGATATGATAATCAAGTAGTTAGCTATTTTATTACTCCTAAAACTGCATTAAAACTGTTCAAGAGTAGCATAGAATTTAGTCTTAAAAAGCAAAACCGCCTCTATTGAATTGTAGAAGGGTTATCAAAAAGCATAAAAAATATAATAAGTTGATAATCAACGAATTAGGTTATCATACATTTTTTACCACTACCAAATTCGTTTGGCAGTGAAAAGTAAGGGCAAAGGCAAAAGTGGCGGTTTACGAATAATTGATTATGTTTTTAAGAGCAACGAAACTATTTATTTGCTTTCTATTTATGATAAATCTGATGTGAGTAGTATTTCAATAGAAACTATTAAAAGTTATGTGTCCGAGATTATAGAAAGTTTTGGTTTAAATGATAAAAAAGACGGTAAAAAGGAATAAAAATTTTCACCAACACGTCAAACTTTCCTTGAAAAGCTACTTTTGACGTATTTATTATAAGTTTTTGCGGTTAATTTCTTGACCGCAAAAACTTAAAATTATAAAACTACCCTTTAAAAATATCCTTAGCCTCTTCCCAACTCAAAATATCTTCAAAATCTGCATCAATAACTTTATTAATCTTGCGGACTTTCTGCCAATAAGAAACCAAATCATTATCAAATAACCACTGACCTTTAACAACTACAAAAACTTGCTTTTGTGTTTTTTTCAATGCCTCTTTTAATTCTTTTGTTGGAACATCAATAACAGTATTCACAACTTTGGGAGTTGTTATTTTAAGCAAATCTTCTACATTCTCAATAGGTTCATTGATTTCTATTTTTGATAATGTTTGCAAAACTTCTTTTTTTATTTTTACAGTTCCTGATAAAATTGCTTGTTTCAACTCTGGATTACTTACACCAACCTTATCTAAACCTTTGGCAAATTCATAATCTCTTTGAATGGTTTTATCTGAAACGTGATATTCTTGTGCTAATTTTTCCGCAGTTGTAGTTTTAGGTTGTAGGACATTTTGTCTTTCAACTAAATTACTATTATTTTCTTCTATTTTTGGTTGTAGGACATTTTGTCCTTTAACCAAATTACTATTATTTTCTTCCATTTTTGGTTGAAGGACATTTTGTCCTTTAACCGAATTTGACTGATTAATTCCCAATGAATTACTTATAACAGCTTTTTCTTGTTCATATCTTTTCCCTCTCAAATAACTAAGTTGTTCTATGGTAAGATTTCGCCTTCCCATTTGATGCGTAAGCATAAATAATTTTGCTGCTTCCTTGTCTGGAAATTCCAAAATCGCAATTTGAAAACTAATACCTAAATCTTTACATATTTGATACCGATTATGCCCATCAACTAATATGTATTCTTGTGCGGATTTTTTCCACACTAACAATTTATCTAAACAGCCATTTTGTAATATATTCTGTTTTAATTGAGCATATTCGTCTGTGGAAAGTGGAGAAATCCATTCCTGCAATTCTCTATCAATGACAATAGATTTTTTAATGTCTTCTTCTTGATTGGTTTGTTGTGCAAAAGCATTTTTCAATAAACCATCAAATTGTGATTTCTTACTCATAATGTAATTTCTTTTGCAAGGTTTAAATAATCTTCCGCAGCTATTGATTTAGAATTATAGCTAAAAATATCTTTACAAACTGCTGATGCTTCTGCTAAGGCAATATTTTGTCTAATTGTAGTTTCAAAAACTTTGTGTGGATAGGCTTCTCGAACAGCCTCAATAATACTTTTTGTAATCACATTTCTGCCTATTTGTGTAAGCAACAAACCTGTAATATGTAAAGTTGGGTTTAAATATTCACGCAATTTTTCTACTAAATCTACAATAGTCGTTAAACCTTTCACCGCCAAAAATTGCGACTGAACAACCACTAAAACCTCTGTGGCTGCAATCATTGCATTAATTGTCAAAATTCCCAAACTTGGTGGACAGTCTATTAACACATAATCATATTTATTTTCGAGTTTTGCAATAGCTTTTTTCAATTTGAAATAACCATTTACATCTGTCTGCAATTTGCCTTCTGTTTCTGCCAAACTCAACGAAGCAACCACCAAATCATAGTTTTCTGCAATTTTGACAATAGGCAAATTTATTTCCTCTAAATAAACCTCTGTAATAGTTGGTTCATAGTTTTCATTGTCTGTCGATACAGTCAAATTAGCTTGCGGGTCATTGTCTATCATCAACACCCTTTTTCCCAACAAACTCAAAGCCTTGCCCAAATTTAACGTAGTAGTGGTTTTGCCAACTCCGCCCTTGTGATTTACTAATGCAATTATTTTCATTGAATAGCTATGAATAAAATTTAAAACTTAGAATTTAGAACTTACAACTATTTACACTTTCTTAAAAATACTCAAATAACGCAACAAATTTTCCTTTACTTTTTGGGCAATAAAAAAAATAAAATCAGACTTAGTTTTTTCTGTTTGCACACTTTCTAAGGCTGCATAATAAGCCATTCTACTTTCATAATCACCGCCAATAATAGCCAAAGGAAAGCCATTTTGCAATAAAATCAAATTCATTACCAAACGAGAAGTTCTGCCATTGCCATCTATAAAAGGGTGAATTGTTACTAATTTTTCGTGCATTGCTGCACTCAACACCACAGGGTGCAAAACAGTTTTATTGAGTTCATAGAAACGAAAATACTCCTCCATCAAAATTTCTATTAAATAAGGTTGTGGCGGAATATGTTTGCTGCCACTTATCAGAACAGGAACTTTGCGATAATTTCCTGCATTTTCTCTATCAATAGCATACAAAACCAAAGAATGAATTTGTTTTAACAAATAAGCCGAAAAATCAAGTTTTTTGCTTACAATATCCTCCACAAATAAAATAGCTTCTTTGTGATTTATAGCTTCCAAATGTTCACGCATACTTTTGCCACTAATCGTAACTCCCTCATTAATAACTAATTGCGTTTCTCTTAAAGTCAATGTATTACCTTCTATACGATTACTTTCATACAAAAATTCCGTAGTTAGGGCTTCTTTTATGGTGTAATTATCTAAGGTTTCACGCAACAGGTTTAGCTCTATTTTTAAGATGTCTATTTCTGCTAAAAGTTTTTCCATACACAAACTATTGATTTAAGTAAACTATTTTTTATACGTTGTCAATGGTGCTTTTGCACCTTGACAATCGTATTAAAAGTAAACAAAGTTAATAGGATAAATAGAATAAAATGATTTTATCACTAATTTAAACCTCATTCCATCCCCATTCCATCTTCTTTACAAAAAATGTAATTCATTTATTTTTAGGTAAAAACAGCTTGTTATTCTTTAAAAACCTAACTATTTTTACCTTTTTCATCTCGGTAAAAACAGCTTGTTATTTTATAAAAACCTAACTATTTTTACCTATGTCCCCAATTTTTTCAATCCCGTTTTCCCCTAAAAAAGTATCATAATCAATTTCAGAATAATTGTAATAAGTAACTTTTGCATCAGAATAGCACCGTTTAAAATCAAATAAACTTTCTATA
>JAYTNF010000027.1:0-13337 GCA_043748455.1 Cytophagales bacterium | reverse complement strand
CACGCAACAAACTATCTACCTTAGCCACATCTTGGGCAAAAGTAATAGAAATGGAGAGTATAAACAACCCTATAAAAAAGAATAATTTTGCCACCGAGTATTAGTTTTTAATGTTGAGTGTTGAGTATTTTCTTTGTGTTCTCTGCCTAATCTTTGCAAACTTTGCGGTTAGTTTTTAGTGTTGAGTTTAAACTAAAGACTAAAAACTAAAGACTAAATTTTCTTGAAATATGCACTAAATACAGCACCTTTACCTTCTTCGCTTTCTACTGAAACCATACCATCTAAAACTTCCATTTGTGTCTTTACTAAAAATAAATTTAGCCCCTTTCCTTCTATTTCAACGTGTTGGCGTTGATATAACCTAAATATTTTTTTGGTATCAAAAATACCTAAACCATTATCTGAAACTGATAATACAACATGATTTTGCATTTCTGTTATCAAAATATTGATAATCAAATCATTACGAGTATTTCTATATTGAATTGAATTGGATATATATTGATTTATCACATTTTCTGCATACTCTTTTACAGTATAAATTATTGGATTCTTACAATTTACATGAATTTGTAATGTTGCATGAATTTGTTGTAATTTATCTTCATACTTTTTTGCGATTCTTTCTGTAATCTCTTGTAAATTTATTTCATCATATTTTTTCGTCTTTCTTCCTTTAATATCTAAAACATGATTTAAGTCGGTGATAACAACGTCTAAATTTTGGGCAGAAGCATGCAGCATTTTAATCAATTCTGTATTTTCTTTATCAGTTTCAGCCACAAATAAATTTGTTAAACCTAATATTTGTGTAATCGGCGACCTTAAATTATGTGAAACAATGTAAGAAAATTGTTCTAAGTCTTCTTTCTGCTTGGCTAACACTTCTATGGCTTCTTCAAGTTCTCCTGTTCTTTCTATAATTTTTGTTTCCAACATGACATTCATTTGCTCTATTTCTTGTTTCTGTTCAGAAACTTGATTATTTAAAGCCAACAAAGCCTCATTTTGAGTTGATAACTCCTCTTGCTGCTGCAAAATAACCTCACTTCTTTCCAAAATAGCTGTTTTCTGCTGATTTAACAAGGTATTTGCACGTTGTTTTTCACGAACACGCAAGAATAAAAATAACAGAAAACACGCCAAAAGCACCACAATACCTGTAATAAGATTTCGTTCAACAGTCCGTAATAACAACTCCTCCTCTTGTAACTTTTTATCCTTATCTAATAATTTTATTTTTGCCTCACGTCTATCTAATTCATAATCAGTCTGCAATTTATAAAGTTCAAGGTGCTTATCTTCATCTAATAAACTATCTTGCATTGAAATTCCCAATTCATAAAAATATAAGGCTTTGTCATTTTCTTTAGTTTTTTTATGGATTTCATATAATACAAAATAATTTTCACGCATCAAGTTCAATGAGTGCATATTGTTCGCCATTTGCAATGAGTGTTGAGCATAAAACATAGCACGTTGCATTTTATTAGTTTTAGTAAACAATAATGCAAGTTTAGTTAAAGCATGAGCAAGTCCTTCTTTGTCGGCAATTTGCTCTGCTAATTTTTGTGATTTTTCTAAATACCTACGTGCAGAATCGTATTTGCGTTGGGAAAAATAAATTTCACCTAATTGCCGATAATTATCCACCAAACCAGGTTGATATTTAATTTCATTCTGAATGGTTAAAGACTGATTATAATAATCTGTTGCTTTGGTAATATCACCTAAATTTTGATGTACCTTACCTATTTCATACAAGCTAATAGAAGTTCCATATTTTTCATTAACACCTAACCTAATTTTTAAAGCCCTAAAATGATATTCTAATGATGATTTTTCATTTTCAAGATGATTATAGACTCTGCCAATATTGCTCAACGTGTTTGCAATGGTTTGTGGTTTTGCAAAAGTTTCCTTGATTTTAAGGCTAATAAAAAAATGTTCTAAGGCTTTGGTATAATGCCCTTGTTTTTCATAAATCATTCCCATATTATTATGACAAGCTGCAACCCCAGATTTGTCATCAATTTCGGTGCGAATATTCATAGATTTTTGATAAGAAGTAATTGCAGCCTGATAATTACTTTCGTGTTGATAAACAGTACCTAAGTTATTGAGAATATCTGCCAATAAGTTTTTGTCTTTAATTTTTTCGCAAAGAATTAAGCCCTTTTGCAAATGAAAAGATGCTTTAACATAATCTCCACGCAAGATTTCTGTTGAGCCTAAATGGTTATTGCATAAAGCCTGACTCCAAAGCAAATTACTTTTATCAGCAATTTCTAAGCCTTGTTTAGCTAATGCCAATGCCTTATCTGGATTTGATGTACGATATTCTTTACTAAGAGCCACCAAAATTTCAATCTTCGTAGAATCTTGTGAAGTATATTTAGTTAATTGGTTTTCTAAACTATCAACAATACTGCGGTTTTGTGCAAAAATTGGCACACAAAACAACCACAAGACTATTGTAATACCAACTTGTAAAATTATTTTAAGATAACAGTTTTGCATAAAAACTTAAATGTTTAGCAAAATAAAATTTATTACTTAAATTGCCAAAAACTTAGTACTTTTTAATAATTTAGATTTTACATTCGTATAAGGCAATGATAATTTATATTTATTTTAACCAAAAACCAAATTCAAAATGAAACTTTTGCATCAATTTAATTTTTCGGGCAAACGTGCCTTAATTCGTGTAGATTTTAATGTGCCTTTGGATAAATCTTTCAAGGTTACAGACGAAACTCGTATTAAAGCCGCAGTGCCAACAATTCAAAAAATATTACAAGACGGTGGCTCAGTAATTTTAATGTCCCATCTTGGAAGACCCAAAGGAGGTTTTCAAGAAGAATTTTCCTTAAAACATATCGTCAAAAATGTATCTGATGCCTTAGGCAGACCCGTCATGTTTGCTGATGATTGTGTAGGTGAAAGTGCAAAAACTATGGCAGCAGGTCTGAAAGCAGGACAAGTTTTGTTGTTAGAAAATTTGCGTTTTTACAAAGAAGAAGAAAAAGGAGATGAAGCATTTGCCGAAAAATTATCAAAACTTGGCGATGTTTATGTAAATGATGCCTTCGGAACTGCACACAGGGCACATGCCTCAACAACAATAGTTGCAAAATATTTTAGTGATAAAATTTGCGGTATTCTTATGTCGGCAGAATTAGAAAATGGTAAAAAAGTAATGGAAAACCCTAAAAAACCATTTACTGCCATTATGGGTGGTGCAAAAATATCAGATAAAATATTGCTTATTGAAAATCTTTTAGACAAAGTTGATAATTTAATTATTGGTGGAGGTATGGCTTATACTTTCTTTAAAGCAATGGGTGGCAATATTGGCTCATCATTATTAGAGGCTGATAGGGTTGATTTAGCAAAAGAGTTAATCGCAAAAGCAAAAGCAAAAGGTGTTCAGTTAATGTTGCCAGCAGATTCTGTGATTGCAGATGCTTTTAAGAATGATGCAAACCAAAAACCATGTGATACCATGAATATTCCTGATGGTTGGATGGGTTTAGATATTGGTGAAAATGCAGCAAAAGCATATACAGAGGTCATTGCAGGTTCTCAAACCATTCTTTGGAATGGACCTATGGGCGTATTTGAAATGCCAAATTTTGCTAACGGGACTATTTCTATTGCAAAATCATTAGTTACAGCCACACAAAACGGAGGTTTTTCATTAATTGGTGGCGGAGATTCGGCAGCAGCAATTAACCAACTTGGTTTTGCAGCAGATGTTTCTTATGTTTCAACAGGTGGCGGTGCTTTGTTAGAGTTTATGGAAGGAAAAGTATTGCCAGGCGTAAAAGCATTGGAGTAAATCTTTTTTAGCCATTGGGTGGCTTAAAGCCACCCAATGGCTAAAAAACTTACTGTTTTATCCATGTTTCAGGGTCTAACTTCAAAATTCCTTTCCATATCTGAAATTGCAGTTCGGGTACTTTATCCGCATTCAATCCAACCACACCAATTTGCTCATTAATTGCTATGCGGCTACCGAGTTTCACTTTTGCGGACTGCAATTTTGCATAAACTGTATAATATTCTTTGCTATGTTGCACCATAACCAAAATTCCTGAGCCAGGAACTTTATTAACCGCAATAACTTCACCACCATAAACTGCAAAAACTTTTTCGGAATTTTTGGTTCTAATATCGATACCATGATTATCTAAAATTACTTTTGGATAAATTGGGTGCTGATAATTGCCAAATTTCCCTGTAATAATGCCATCATCGACAGGCAGTTGCAAAAAACCTTTTGCTTTTTCAAAAGATGAAAATACCACATTACCATCTTTTTTAATGCCACTATTTCCCTCATTTCTCCTAACTCTTTCGCTACCTTTTGGGGCAATTTCTACCTCAATCGGAGTTTTGTCTTCGGCAATTTTCGCATCTTCATTAAATGTATGTTTAGTTTTTTCTATAACATCAAGCACAATTTTATCAATAGCTGCAATGGATTTTTTGCTATTTTCAATATCAACTTTCAAATTTTTTGCGTTGTATTTCAATTTATCTATTGTGTTATTGTATTGGTCTTTGCTTTGTTCAAGTGCTTGATTTTCTTTAATTTCCTCATTTAATAAGGCATCTTTTCCTGCCTTTATTTTTATCAAATCTTGTTGCTGACGTTTTAAAGCATCGCTGGCACGTATAATATTTTTCTTTTCCTTATCTCTACTTTGCACATATTGCTTAAAATAATCTTTACGAGATAGCAATTCACGCCAACTCGAAGCTGAAAAATACATAACCAAAACACTTCTTGCCCATGTTTTCTCTTGCTGTGCCTGTGCCACAACAATTTTCGCATATTCTTGATTTAGCTGCTCTAACTCTTTTTGTTTGCGAACAATCACACTTTCAATATCTTTGATTTGTTCGTCATATATCAAAACTTCGTGTTGCAAGTTTTCTACTAAGCCTTTTCTTAGATTTAGCTGCTTATCCAAACCTTGCAATTTGCTCACACTTTCCTTTTGATTATGGTTATTACTTTCTAATAACCTCATGGCATCTGCAATTTTCTTTTGATATTTATGCCTTTCATTTTCTAAATCAGCCTTATTTAGTTTAGTTTCTTGGGCATATAGATTTGATAAGGCAACTATACAAATTACACAAGTAAGCATGCAAACTTGTGTAAAATTTAGATATTTGTAATAAGATGAAAGTTGTTTGGGTTGTTTGACTTGTTGTCTGTTCATAAAATTATACGATTAATTCATCATTTTAGCATTCATTTCATAAACCATAAGGTCTTTAAACAGAATTTTTTGTTGTCCTGCAATTTTATAAGCAGTTAATTTCCCGTCTTCGAATGTGATAACTAACTCTTTTTGAGTTTGGTATAATTGATTTTCGTCAATTAACGAAACTTGAATTTCTGTTGGTTCTTTACTATTTTCTTTCTCATTTCCTTTTACATACAGACGTTGCACTTTGGCTTTTTTGTCAATAGCAGTATATTCAACCGCATTATTGCTTTGATTAACCAAATACATATTTTTCAAAACAGGTTTATTGATGTCAGTTTCCGCAAATAAAGCCAATTCTTGTTTCCAATTTATGGTTGTGGTACTAATATTTTCTTGAATACCATTTGCAGAAATATTTTTTTGTACCTTAGAATTTGTTTTCTCCAAATCTACAATTTTGGTGTTCATAAAACTTGCCATATCAAAATATTGATGTGTTGTAGCTTGTGGTTTCATTTTGAGGTCAGAACAAGCCGACAAGAAAATAATAGCCAAAATAAATATATTTTTCATAAATGTTATCTAAGTAATTTTACGTTGTTTGATATAGTTGATTATCAATATATTGATTTAGCAGCCTAAAAGTTTCACAAAACTTGGAGCTCACTTGCTTCAATTCTGTCCCAAATTTATGCTATTTCTATTAAATTTTCCTGAATTTATTTTAAATATTTTAGGCTGCGGCTGTGCTAAAAGGTATGTTTTGTTAAGCTATTGATAATCAATAACTTAACAAAATATCAATGGAGTAAATAAGGACAATATTTACAGAGGTATATAATTTATATTGAAATTTCAGATTAGATACTGACATTCTAAATTTGTTTTGTCAGTATCAAAATATGCTATTTTAATTGCAAACCCACCACCAAAATATCATCAGTTTGAGGAGCAGTACCTTTCCAATCTCGGTGTTCTTGCAAAATCATATTTCCTTGTGTTTCAATATCAAATTCTTGTATTTCTTCTAATGTAGCTTTGAGTCTTTTTCCTGTATATTTTTTTGGGCTTTCGGCATCACTAAATTGGTCGCTAAAACCGTCAGTATAAAGATAAATTCTATCTCCTTTTTGATATTCAATAACATGTTTATCTACATGCCATTTTTCAGGCATAAAACTTCCCCCAATAGATACTTTATTGCCTTTAATTTCAGTCATTTTATCACCCGAAAATACTATCAAAGGTCTATGAACACCTGCAAATTCAACCGTTTTTAATGTAGGATTTATCGCACAAATAGCCACGTCCATACCATCTTTATTGTTGTTTAGCTCTTGTTTTAGCACTTTTTGCACACCTGCGTGGAGTTTTGTTAGTACTTTTTCTGGTGAAGTTATTTTTTCATGTTTCACAATTTGGTACAATAAATTATTGCCAATCATGGACATTAAAGCACCTGGAACTCCATGACCTGTGCAATCTACAACAGCAAAAAGATAGATTTTTAGGGCAATATATTCCACAAAAACTGTTTCTGTCAAATCCACTTCTTGCACAAACTCCTGCACAACTTCCTGCAAAGAATTTTCTGCATTTTGTAATCGGTAAGAGTTTTTAGCAAAGTTAGAGGTATCAAAAATTTCGTTATTTCCACGAACAGGAATCTGTGTTTCTGTTTCTTGAAACCAATAAAAATCTCCGCTTACAATATGTTTTGGCTTAAATACAATAAAAAAATCTGGAAAAATACTTCTAATAATATCTTTATCAGGCAACATGGCTGACTGTATCCTTTCTGCATAATGTATGCTCGAAGTGATATTTTGATTTTTTCGTTCAAGGTCAATATTTACATCTTGCAACACATCATTTGTGCTCTGCAATTCATCATTTAATTCCTCTTGTTCTTTCATTTTCTTTGCTAATTGTTTTGCCATGCCTAACATTTGACTTGCCAAAACTCCAATTTCATCATTTTTATGCGAATTTAGTGCAAAAGTTGTATCTAAATGTCCATTTCCCCAAGCATTTGCAGCCCGACTTAATTGCACAATAGGCTTAGAAATATAACGACCAAATAATATTGCCAAAAATAAAGACAAGAACAAAACAGGAATAAAAGTATAGTAAATTTTTTGGCGTAAAATTTCTGCCGAAGCAAAAGCCGTAGCCTTAGGAATTTTCATCACAAAAAGCCATTGATGACCTGCATAGTTTAAATAACCTTGTTGTTTTTGATACAAGAAAATTTGTTTGTTATGCACAAAATAATGCGAAGTAACCACTTCACCGTCTTCTTCTATTGTTTGATTTTGTTGTTGAGCAAGTTGAGAATATTTTGTAATGACTTGAATATCAGGGTGTTTATCCACTAAAATGCTGTCTTCTTTGCGATTAGAATATAACAAAACTCCATTCGTATCTATCAAAGCAATAGACATATTTGGCATTTTTTCGCCTTCAATAACTTCACTAAATACCTCATATAAATTGTGAATAAGTACACGAGAAACCACCAAGCCAATTTTTTTCCCATCCTGATTTCTAACAACTGCCGCAAAGTGCATAACAATATTTTGCAAAGATTCGGAATAAGAAATGTCTAAAACTGCATCTTCTTTTTCCGATTGCAACCAATAATTTGTAAAATTGTGCTGCTTACCAATAGATTTTTCTTCAGTATCAGCTATTCTTATTCTTTCAGTATTAAAAAATGAAACACTTACATAGAGTTTATTTTGCTTTTTGAAATTTCGCAATCTTTGCAAAACCTGTTTAGACGAAGCTGTATCTGTTGTAAGAATAGCATCTTGTGCCAAATTCCTAATATCATTCAACCTTTCATAAATAAAACGGTCAGTATTTGCAATAGCATATTTAGATTCTCTTTCTAATTTGAATCGGATTTCTTCTTCTAACAATACTTTGGTTTCCTTATTTACCAATACAAATAACAAAATACCACAAAGTAGCACTAAAAATAAGGAAAGAAGGCTAAATTTTATCGAAATTTTCATAGCTAAACCTTTAAAGTTTAGTGCAAATGTCGTCTTTATTATTGCTAAGGTTTTTAATAACTTGTAAATTGATTGTTAAGATACAGTTATGTTTTTAGGAGTTTATTAATTTTGTAAGAAAATGACCACTACCCAATATCCTATTTTTGTTTAGGAATAATCATTGCAACTTCTTCAGTTTTGCCATCTTTTACACCTGTTCCTTCATAATTTCCTTTCTTAAAACTCAAACTTTCGTATTCCGTTGCTACAACAGTTTGCCCCAAATTATTCACAATTCCATATAATTTTCCTTTTCGAACTTGGTATAACGAAGCCAAAAATTTATCATCAGTTTCAGTTGGAAAAAGCAATTTCAATTCTTCATACTCTATTGGAATAATGCTTTTATTGGCAACACTAATTAATCCAAAACGGTTATTTTTGCCTACAATGGCAGTTTTATTGACAAAAGAACTTGCAAAATCATAATTATTACTGATTTTCATATCTTCGTCTATATCAATATAACCAAACTTTTTATCTTTTTTTACCAATGCCAATCCATCTGAAAAAGGTGCTATAAATTCAAAATCATGTGAATATGTTTTTTGGGTTGTGAGATTAATAATTCCCCATTTGCCATTAATTTTTGTTTTAATCAGCAAAAAAGTTTTAGCTTTGGGTTTATCAGATTCTTTGAGTAATTGCAAAAATTCAACAGCTTCATAATCAGCTTTTAGCACTATTTTTTGTCTAATTTCCATCATACCAAACTTTCCTTCTTTGCGAACTACCGCAACTTCAGGCATTACCAAATGTCCCGCAGTGTCTTTCATCAAATAAATATCGTCATAAGCAGTTCGTATCAGCATATTTCCACGTGCATCACCTAAACCTATTTTCCCTAATTGCTTAAATTTTACGAGCATACTTTCTGGTGCTGTGCCTTCGCAAGTTTCAGGCAAATAATAAATTTCCTCAAATGAAAATGGACAAATCGGTTTGCCATCAGGCATTGTTAAAGCACATAATCCACCTTTTCGCACCTTCAAAATCCCTTCCCAACGGCTACACTCAATATCTTTGGCACGAAAAGATGCTATTTGTTCATAAATTATCGGAATAATTACTCTGCCTGTATCATTGACCATACCAATATAATTATTCTTTTGCACAATTTTCATCATCATGCCATTCGAGGGTGCATAAACGGAGTCTATAATACTGATTTCTTTCAAATCAATTTTTTCCTGCCCATACAAATAAGTAGAAAATATTACTAAGATAAGCAATAAAAATAGTTGTTTCATCATAATATCAAAAAAAATCTCGTAACCCTAAAATTGTAATATCGTCCATTTGCTGATATTTTGCGCCTAACCATTTTGAAAAAGTTATTTTTAGTACTTCACTTTGTTCATCAACAGATTTTTCATGAATACTTTCTAACAATATTTTAAATGTCTTAGAGGAAAATCTTTTGTGAGCCTCGCCACCAAATTGGTCAGCATAACCATCAGTTGCTAAATAAATCATAGCATTTTTGGGTATTTTCAAATAATGTAATTTAAAACTCTGTTCAATATCTTGCAATACACCACCTAATGCTTTTTTATCACCTTTTATAGTCTGTAATTCATGATTTTCGTTTATATATAACAAACTTTGTGTAGCACCTGCAAATAACACCTCTTCTTTTTCGCTATCAAAATAACAAAAACTAAGGTCAATACTATCATTATTATCTGTTTCGTCGGGTCTTAGCAAAAATCTTATGGCTTTATGTAAGTTTGATAAAACAAGGTCTGGTCTATGAATTTCTTTTTCATGCACAATTTGGTCTAACAACGAACAAGCAATTAAAGTCATAAAACCACCAGGCACTCCATGACCCGTACAATCACCAACGGCAATCATTGTATTAGATATTTCAAGAGAATTATTATTAATAAACTTCTTTTCAGCTGCCCAATAAAAATCTCCACTTACAATATCTTTCGGCTTAAAGATTATAAAATTTATTGGAAACAATTTAATTAGATTTTCTTTAGAAATCAAAACCGCATCTTGTATTCTTTTTGCATATTGAATACTTGCAATAATATGGTCATTCTTTTTATCTAATTCAGTTATAAGGTTATTTATCATGCTACCTTTTTCTGTCAAATTGGTTTGCTGATTTAACAGAGATTTATTTTCTTCTTGTTGTCTTATATTATTACGTATCACAAAAGCTAATAAAAATATAACAAGCAATAAAACAATCCCAGAGCCATAAATAATTATTTTATTTCTTCCGGCTTCAGTTTCTAATACATTCATTCTTTCAAGCTCCTCCTCATTTTGATAACGATGAGTTAAGCTACTTGCTAAAATGTTTTTTTCCTCATCATGTATTCCTTTTTTATGAATAACAAATAAATTTTGATATTTGAAAGCACTATCATAATTTTGTTCGGCATAATAAACATCTGCCATATTTTCATAAGTATCTTTTATCTGTAGTTTTGCAGTAGTTTTATCAGTTAATTGCATAGCCATTAACGCATATTTTTTGGCTAAACTTTGGTTATTTTGTAATATATATATGCTTGTTAGTGCATTTAAGCTATTTAATAAAGCCCTTTCATTATGACGATTTTGTGAAAGTACTTTTTCTAAATAAACTAATGCCTCTTTATATTTTTCTTGTTTTTTTAGCATACGCCCCAACACAACATAAGCCACATTAACTCCTGAAGAATCAGATAGTTTTTTCCTAATGTCTAGACTAATTTGAGCATATTGATAAGTCTTGTTATAGTCATTTAACATCATGGCAGCTTCTGCATAACGTAAAGATGAATAACCAAGCCCTGTAGAATCTTTAATTGTAGCAAAACTGTTAAATGCTTTTAAAGCATATTCCATGGCTTGAGAATAATCCGATAATCTAAAATTTATATTAGCAATATTATTATAAGCATAACCTAACTCACGTTTATTGCTTTGTATTCCTGATGTTTTTAATACTTGGAAGGCAAAATTTAATGATTCTGGATATTTGGCTAATAGTTCTGTAAAAACCGCAGCTTGGTTAAGTAATTTGGGAAGTATTTGTGTATGATTCAGTTTTTTGCACAAATTAATAGCCTCTTGATTGAGTATAATAGCTTTTTCTGCGTTTTTAGACCTATATTTCCATGCTATTTCTGCTAATAATTTAACTTTTGAGGTATCATTTGGCATTTTTTGGCTAATCTGTTCCAAACTGTCCAAATTTTGTTTCTTTTGGGCAAAACTTAATGTAGCAAAAAATAACCATAAAAGTATGATACAATATTTTTTCAAGACTCACTGAAATTTATAAGGTTTGCAAAGAGATTTAAAATATTGTTTGATAATCAAATAAATATTTTTATTTCAATGCCCTTAGGCACATAATAAGTAATAGGATAAAATAAATGCATAACAGACTTTAGTCTGTAAAGTGTTGATTATCAAAACCTCACAGACTAAAGTCTGTGGTACAAAATATACTTTAAATCTATCTTATTACTTATTTATAGGAAATTGTAAAACTTACTATAAATATTACGTGCCTATGACACTTACTTATTAATAATAACTTGTCAAACTTACAGGCATTACCAACATTAATATATCTTCTTTTTCATATTGGTCTGTTGATAATAATAAAGCTGCACGGTTAGGCTCAGACATTTTTACTGCAATCTCTGGTGAATGTAAATTGCTTAACATCTCCATAAACATACGTGCTTGGAAACCAATTTCAATATCATCTCCTTCATATTCGCAATTTAAGTTTTCACTTGCCTCGTTAGAAAAGTCTAAATCTTCAGCAGAAACCAATAAAGAACCACTCGCAATCTTGAATTTTACAAGATTTGTTGATTTATTTGCATAAATAGAAATACGTTTCAAAGAGCTAATAAACTCTGTACGATTAACTGACATAGAATTTGAATTATTCAACGGAATTACGTTTTCATAATCAGGGAATCTTTCGTCAATTAAACGGCAAGACAATTTAATATTACCAAACACAAAATACGCATTTTGTTTATTAAAGCTCATTTTCAAAGGTGTACTATCTGATGGCAATGAATTTTTGAGTAAACCTAATGCTTTTTTAGGAACAATAACAGAAATATCTGAACTTGCAGACACATCTGTACGGCGATAACGCACCAAACGATGACTATCAGTTGCCACAAATGTAGCACTTGTTGCACCAACATTAATATACACACCATTCATAGCAGGACGCATATCATCATTGCTAACAGCAAATAATGTATAAGCAATAGCACTTGAAACTACTTCTGATGATAATTCAATGGCATCAGACATCTTAATTTCTGGTGGTTCTGGAAAATCTTCAGCATTTTCACCTGCCAAACGGTAACGACCTTTATCCGAAATAATCTCAATCGTATAAGTTTCTGTATTTAACAAAAACGTAACTGGTTGTTCGGGCAAATTGCGCAAGGTTTCCATTAACATTTTGGCTGGAATAGCTACTTTTCCATCTTCATCGCTATCTACATTGACTTCGGCAGTCATAGAGTTTTGCATATCAGAAGCTGTAACTATCAGCTTGCCGTCTTGGACTTTGAATAAAAAGTTTTCCAAAATCGGCATAATGGGATTATTTGGAATAACTCCATTTAAGGCACCAAGTTGTCTTAACAACGCAGCAGAAGAAGCAACAAATTTCATAGTATTTTTGATTTTTTGTCTAATAAAAGTATATAATATTTTATTTATAATAAAAACACAAGGTTTTTTTATTATCTTATATGTTATTTATATCATATAAAGGACTTTGAATACTTACAGATATAATTTGCAAAATTAGAGATTTGTTTTGTATAAAAAAACTTGCACTTAATTTATTTTCAATTTTCCGCATCAAAATTATTTTAACCCCATAAAAACATCTCACACATGGCTTTGCTTTTATTTTTTCTATACGTAATGTAAGTTGCGTAGTGTTTGTACCACAGACTTTAGTCTGTGATTTTCTAAAATTACAATTTGGAAAACCATTAAAAACACTTATTTTTAGTAAGTTTATTGTAAATTTTGCTAATTAAAGTTATGA
>JAYTNF010000026.1:0-7940 GCA_043748455.1 Cytophagales bacterium | reverse complement strand
CAAACTCTTAAAGCACCTATTCCAAGAACAGAGCAAAATGCAGAGGTTTTAGCAGGAAAACAGCTTTTTATAGGCTTAAATTGTGCTGCTTGCCATCGTCCAGAACTCAAAACAGGTAATTCTCCTATTGTTGGACTTTCTAATAAAACTTTTTTTCCTTATACAGATTTGTTATTACACAATTTGGGAAATGGTTTAGATGACAAATATACAGAAGGCAATGCAACAAGTGCAGAATGGCGAACTCCACCACTTTGGGGCTTGGGCTTATCAAAAAATTCGCAAGGGGGAAAATACTTTTTATTGCATGATGGTAGGGCAAAAAGTATAGAAGAAGCAATTTTATTACATGGAGGAGAAGCAGAAAAAAGTAAAGAAAAATATAAAACTTTGACAACAACAGAAAAACAAAATTTAATTAAATTCTTAGAAAGTTTATAACAATTTATACGCATTTACAAAAAATAGCAACCATGCAAAGACGTGAATTTATAAAAACTACCTGCCTAAGTTGTGCAAATTTGGCAATAATTGGTACAGTTTCGAGCCTTATTTTGCAAAGCTGCAATACCGTAAAATACGTTACAGTATTGCCAAAAGACAATAAATTAGCTATCAAAAAAGCAGATTTTATGGTTCTTAAAAACGAAAAAACAAGTTATCGAGAATGGGTTTTGGTAAAGACTGAAAAAGCCCCATTTCCTATTGGTGTTTTCCGTTTTGATGACAACAATTATTCAGCCCTATATCTCGAATGTACCCATCAAGGTTGTGAGGTGCAGCCACAAGGTGACCATTTGCAATGCCCTTGTCATGGTGCAGAATTTTCGAATATAGGAAAGGTGGTGCAAGCACCCGCAGAAAAAGATTTAAAGAAATTTCAGGTAGAAACTGATAAAGAAAACATTTACATTTTACTCAAATGAAACTAAAAATATACTTTTTTATCGTTTTATGCTTTGTTTTAGAGCCTATTTTTGCTCAAACAGATAGCACTTTCTTAAAAAGAGTTGGAGAAGATACCACAAAAATCCAAATGAATATGGACGCAGTTTATAACCGTCCTTTTCTTACAGCAGGAAAAATTCCTGTTGCCATTGGTGGCTATGTCGAAAGTAAGTTGGAATATATGCAAACTGCGGGTATTTCAGATGGTTATAGTTTTAAAATGCAACGTACAACAATTTTCATTTCCTCGTCATTGCACCGCAAAATTAAGTTTTTGACTGAAGTAGAATTTGAGGAAGGCACAAAATCTATCAACATAGAATTTGCTTCTTTGGATTTTCAATTTCACCCTTTATTGAACTTGCGAAGTGGCATTTTAATGAACCCTATTGGTGCTTTTAACCAAAACCATGATGGACCCAAATGGGAATTTAACGACAGACCTTTTTCAGCAACACAACTATTGCCTGCCACTTTTAGTAATGTTGGTATGGGTTTTTGGGGTAAATATGCCGTAAAAAACTGGGTTTTTGGCTATGAAACCTACCTTACAAATGGTTTTGATGACCAAATAATTAACAATTCAGAAAACAAAACTTTCTTAGCTGCAACAAAAACTAATCCGAATAGATTTGAGGAAAGTTTTAATGGCGTACCTCTTTTTACAGGAAAAATAGCTATTAGGAATCGTAAATTTGGTGAAATTGGTATTTCTACTATGCAAGGAATTTACAATAGATTTGAGGTTGATGGCATTGTATTAGACAAAAAAAGGGCTGTTTCTGTTTGGGCAATAGATTTTAATAGCACTTTGCCAAAACTAAATACCTATATCAATGGTGAATGGGCTTGGGTTTCGGTCGATGTGCCAGAAACTTATACACAACAGTTTGGAAAACAGCAATATGGCGGTTTTGTGGACATTGTGCAACCGATTTTGAAACGAAAAATCTTAGGTTTTGAAAAAGCAACGCTAAATTTAGCTTGTCGTTTTGAATATGTGGATTGGAATGTGGGGACATTTAAGGAAAATGACGAAAATATTGCTGATGATATTTGGGCAGTAGTTCCTGCAATTAGTTTTCGTCCATCTTCGCAAACTGTTTTGCGAATAAATTATCGTTATTATTCGCAAACCGATATTTTGGGAAATCCTCCAATAAAAACAGCAGGATTTCAGTTTGGTATTTCGAGCTATTTTTAAAATTATAGAGTTTCTTTTCTCCAAAAACTTAGTCAATATTTAGCCTTTGGGTTATTAATGACTAAGTTTTTTTTATTGTATATAAATCTACTATTTAGACTAATTCCAAATAAAATTTAAAAATTATTTGGAATTAGTCTAAATAAATATAAAATTTGCATTGTAATAATTGTAGAACGGACTTTAGTCCGTTTAAAAAATATATTAAAAGTTAAAAGGGCTATATATTGGTAGCAAGTATGCACCAACTAAATTTTTTGCACCGTAGGTGCTATACCACACTATTGTTTAGCACCTACGGTGCATAGATTTGTGGGGTTGGGTACGTTTTCTACCAATATATAGCCCTTATAGGGCAGAAAATACTTTTCTTAGCTTAATAGCATTGGACTAAAGTCCGTTCTACAGTTTTATGTTTATTTTGAAAATTTTAAAACAACTTATTGATTATGAAGTATTTATCATTTTTAGCAATGTCCTTATTGCTATCTACGGCAACGCAAGCCCAAAACAAAGAAGATGCAACGGCCATAAAAAATATGTGTGGTTGCTATGAAGTTACGTTTGAATTTGGCGAAACTTTTTCGCCTGATAGTAGTTACAAATTCAAAGAAAATTACAAATCTGGAGGTTTGGAATGGGTGCAATTAGTGGAAGACGAAAAGAAAAAAATTGTTTTGCAACATCTTTTAATTGTAACTGATAGTTTAGGTAAGCAGTCTATGGTTAAACATTGGCGACAAGATTGGTTGTTTGAAAACACAGATTTTTATATGTTTGACAAAGAAACATCTTGGAAATTTGTGCAATTACCAAAAAATCAAGTAAAAGGTCAGTGGACACAAAAAGTTTTTCAGGTTGATGACAGTCCTCGTTATGAAGGTACAGCAACTTGGGTTCATGTTGATGGTCGTCATTATTGGGAAAACACGACAGATAGTCCGTTGCCACGTAGAGAATTTACCAAACGCAGTGATTATAATGTGTTGAAACGCAGAAATAGACACGAAATTACGTCTTGGGGTTGGTTGCACGAACAAGATAATGACAAAGTTTTGCGTACAGATAATCAAAATAAAACTATTGCAAAGGAAAAAGGCTTGGATACTTACAAAAAAGTTGATGACAAAAAATGTGTTTTTGCTCAACAATGGTGGGCAGCAAATCAGAATTTTTGGGCGGAAGTTCGCAAAGAATGGACAGGAATTTATGGGAAAAATAAGGATTTGCAATTAGAAAAAACGGTTGATAAAATGCCTTTATTTATGCACTTATTTCCACTAAAACCTGAACAAACAGCAGAAATTAAACCTGTGATAGAGAAGTTTGTGAGAAAATAATTTTGTTAAGCTAAATTTTACAAGTTTGATAAAGAAACTATTTATTTGTTTTGTCATTCTGAGCAAAGCGAAGAATCTGAAATATTGGCTTCTGACCTAATAAAACCAGATTCTTCGCTTTGCTCAGAATGACAAAATAAGAATAATTTTTATTCTTAAAAAACATTTTCCATTTTCTTAGCCTTGATATTCAAGGACTTACAAAGTTCTGCAACCGAATTTACTTGCAAAGTTTCGTGAGCTTTAAGCATAATTTTAGCACATGCTAAGGTATCACTCAACGCATTATGGTGTTGAAGTGGAATTTGAAATTCATCAGAAAGTGCCTTTAAATTATAACGAGATAAATCTTTCCAAGTCCTTCTTGCAATTTGCACCGTACACAAATAATTAATTTTGGGTTGTGGCAAGTCATAATAAGTTGCCAAAGCACGAATGACACCAATATCAAAATTTGCATTATGTGCTATAACTGTTTGATAATCAATGAGATTTAGAATTTCATTCCAAAGTTCTGAAAAACTTGGGGCATTTTGCGTATGCTCGGCAGTGATGCCATGCAACCACGAAAATTCAAAATAAAATGGGTCAGGTTTTATCAACCAATATTTTTGTTCTACGATTTCTCCACCTTGCACCACCACAATAGCCAAAGCACAAGCACTTGTCCGAGCTTTATTCGCAGTTTCAAAATCTAGGGCTATAAAATCCATGAAATATTATTTAGTTAATGTAAGTTGCGTAATGAATGTACCGCACCCTTTAGGGTGCAAGGTTGTTGCAAAATAGTAATAAAATCGTTAAATAAATCTAATTTTAAAGGTTTTTGATAAATTTGCAAAGCAAATTTATCAAAAACCTTGCACCCTAAAGGGTGCGGTACATTCTACGCAACTTACATTAGTTACACAAATTTAGTTTTTTTTGAGATATTTTTTTGATAATTGTAAGTTTTTAATATTTTTAGTTAATCTTACAAATAAACAATAAAATTAACCTATAAATTTTACATCACTTGAAAGGAATTAACAAAGATTTTGTCAGTCTTAACCTGATTATGCTACTCAATAGTTTTTTGCCGTTGGTAGTTCGTAATATTGGTTTGCCTTCTGTTGAGATAGTATTTTATCGTACACTTATGGCTTGTTTTTTATTGGCAGTTTTTATGCGGTTTAGAAAAATAGGCTTTACCATTGATAAAAAAGATATTGCACGCATGTTATTGTCAGGTTTTTTAACCTCAACCTATTCTATTTTGCTATTTGTGTCTGCAAAAATTTCTACATTATCCGTTTGTTTGGTTGGTATGGCAACAAGTTCTATCTGGATTTCTATTTTGCAGCCCATTTTTTTCCGCACCAAAAACCAACCTTTTCAAGAATTACTTGGAATTAATGCAGTGATTGGTCTATATATTATTTTCAATTCAGGTTTTGAATATGGTTGGGGATTAACCGTTGGTATTTCGGCATCTTTTTTTGGGGCTTTACTCACCATTATTTCCTCTCGTTTGGCAAAACAATATAACAATTATCAAGTTACATTTTACCAAATGGCAGGTGCTTGGGTAGGAACAACTTTGTTTTTACCTATTTATGCTCATTATTTTAGTAAAGGTCAAGGCTTAACTTTACTTTCTATTACAACAATAGATTTTCTACTTATCCTTGGAATAGCTTTTGTTTTTTCAGTTTACGCCTATACGGTTTTGCTACGTTGCATGAAAACCATACCTCCATTTGTTGTTGCATTGGTTGCTAATCTATCACCAATTTATGGAATTGTATTTGATTTATTTTATAAAGGCAAAGATGAGATGCTAACCCCTGGTTTTTATCTTGGCACAGCTTTATTGTTGGCGTCAGTCATTGCTTATCCCATTTTCATGCATTACATGCGTAAGCACGAAGAAAATATGGAAAGATTATTAGAGGCAAAACGCAGCAAAGACACCGAAGGACGGCGAGTAATAGGTGATGAAAGTGTGATTTTGTAAAAAATTAGCATTTTTATACGTTGTCAATGGTGCAAAAGCACCATTGACAACGTATAATATAAAAAATCAATCATATTTCTTAACAATAGCTTCATTAATTTCTCTTACCAAACCTGCACCTTCATAAACAAAACCTGTGTAAAGTTGTATCAAATCTGCACCAGCTTCTAATTTTTCAAGAGCATCAGCAGCCGAAAAAATACCACCAACACCAATAATCACCGTATCTTTACCTAATTTCTGACGTAAATATCGAATAACAGTCGTACTTCTTAGACTTAAAGGCTTTCCACTCAAACCACCTGCACCAATTTCGTCAAGCATTGCTGTTGGGGTTTGTAAATTTGTTCTGTCAATCGTTGTATTTGTGGCAATAATTCCTTGAATTTTTGTGGTTTGGACAATTTCAACAATATCGTCTAATTGTGAGTCTGTTAAATCGGGTGCAATTTTCAATAAAATAGGTTTTGGTTGCAATTTTGCTAAGTTTTTTTGCTGTAAGGTTTGGAGCAAATTTGTCAAAGGTTCTTTCTCTTGCAAAGCACGCAAATTTGGCGTATTTGGCGAACTGACATTGACCACAAAATAATCTACAACTTCAAACAAAGCCTCAAAACAAGTCAAATAATCATCAACCGCATTTTCATTTAGCGTAACTTTATTCTTGCCAATATTGCCACCAACAATAATTTTTGATTTACGTTTTGCTAATAAAATAGCGGCAGTTTCAACACCTTTATTGTTAAAACCCATACGATTTATGAGTGCAGAGTCATCAGAAACTCTAAAAAGTCGAGGTTTTGGGTTGCCTTCTTGCGGTTTTGGTGTGAGTGTACCAATTTCTACAAACCCAAACCCTAATGCTTCCATTTCACTAATAACCTCTGCATTTTTGTCAAATCCTGCTGCCAAACCCACAGGGTTTTTAAAACTCAAACCCATAACATTGCGTTGCAAAATGGGGTTTTTGACTTCAAATAAATTTCGTAAAATGGTTTTAGCGAAGGGAAATTTGCAGAAAGTTTTGAGTAAATTTACTACAAAGTAATGTACCTTTTCGGCATCAAAACCAAATAAAATAGGACGTAGGAAATGTTTATACATGGAATAATTTTGAAATGTGAAATAAATAATTGCTTAAAATTATAGTAAAGATGTAATCTTTTTAAAAGATTACATCTTTACTATAATTTTAAGCAATTTCCAAAATGCTAGTAATTTAACTTAAATAGCTACAAAAGTAATATTTTTCATTTTCCAAATGCAAAACTCTGAAAAATATTTGCTTTATTCACAATAATAATAGAACTTTGTAAATATAGAGTTCATGGACATTTTACGGAATTCTGCTTAGTAATTATCCGACACAGCACGGAAATTTAAGCAGAGTTTCGTAAAACTATTTTTAACGGTTTACGTATAAAGTAAACCGTTATTTTATTGCGTGTATCTAAACCTTATTGATTTTTTAAATCTTTAAGATTTTCGTAGAATGGACTTTAGTCCGTTTATATCATTAACACCTTTTAAACTTTAAACAATTATGGCAGTATCTTATTTCACTGTTGATGGATTAAATAAACTCAAAGACGAATTACATTATTTACGAACAAAAGGTAGGGCAGACATTGCTTACCAAATTGCGGAGGCAAGAGATAAAGGAGATTTAAGTGAAAATGCAGAATATGATGCTGCAAAAGACGCACAAGGCTTGTTGGAATATAAAATTTCAAAGTTGGAAGAATTATTGGGTAATGCACGTATTGTGGACGAAAATACCATTGATGCCTCAAAAGTAGCCATTTTATCAAAAGTCAAGATTAAGAACATGAAAAATAGTGCTACTGTTGAATATATGATTGTTTCGGAAGAAGAAGCTGACCTTAAAACAGGTAAAATTTCTGTAAAATCTCCTATTGGACAAGGTTTACTGGGCAAAAAAGTAGGTGAAACCGCAGAAATTACTGTTCCTGCTGGAAAAATAGAATTTCAAGTCTTAGAAATTAGCCGATAGTAAAATGCTATTGGAGGCTTCAACTGAAAGTCATATCATTCTTACATAAGACAACAGCTAATATTTTTCAAAATTTTGGCTGTTGTTTTATATTTTAAGGGAATCTTATCAATTTAACTATTTTTCCTTACCTTTGCAACACATGAAAATTACCACTTTCTTTTTAGCACTTCATTTATTATTGGTAAGTTTATTACCGAATAATAATGTTTTCGAGTTGCAAAAACTTGGTAATCTTTTTATGCACTTCGAACACCATTTAACAGTGCATCAAGAAAATATTGATTTCATAGATTTTATTGCTTTGCATTATTTTAATGCCGAACACCAACAAAAAGTCCACGCAGAACACGAAAATCTGCCTTTTCATCAACACGAAAACACACCAATAACAAAAATATTCTTCTATGCTCCTCAAATTACTTTTGAGGTTGTAGC